>JAPLBU010000162.1:6002-6699 GCA_026392575.1 Actinomycetota bacterium
AGTTCGAGGCTGACCGGTGTCAGGTGACGTGAAGCCACCGCGCTGATGATCTTGCCGGTGCCCGACTCACCAGTGAAGGTGATGCGGTCGACGTCGGGGCTCTCGGTGAGCGCCGAGCCGGCCGAATCGGGTCCGTAGCCGTGGACGACGTTGAGAACACCCGGCGGCATGCCCGCCTCTATAGCCAGGCGTGCCAGCAGGGTCGCCGATACGGGGGTGTCCTCAGCTGGCTTCCACACGACGGTGTTGCCCCACGCCAGCGCCGGTGCGATCTTCCAGGTGCCGAGCATGAGCGGGAAGTTCCACGGCGAGATCGCCACGATGACTCCGACCGGGTCGAAGCGCGTGTACGCGTGATGACCCGAGTCCATCGGCAGCGCCTCGCCCGGCGTCATGCGCGCGTGGTCGGCGAAGAAGCGGATGTTGAGTGAGCTGCGGGCGACGTCGTGGTGCGACTGGACGATGGGCTTGCCCATGTCACGGGTGTCGGCCATGGCGAGTTCGTCAGCATGCTCGTCCATGAGATCGGCGAGCCGGTGCAGGATCGCCTGGCGCTTCTCGTAGCCCATGTGCGGCCACGGCCCGGTGTCGAAAGCCTTGCGGGCTGCTGCAATGGCCCGCTCTGCGTCGGCCTTCCCCCCGCATGCGATCAGGGCCCACGGCTCGCGCGTGTACGGATCGATGTCGTCCATCGTGG
>JAPLBU010000324.1:0-15182 GCA_026392575.1 Actinomycetota bacterium
GACCAGCCAGTACGCAGCGTGCTGCGTTCCACTGGCGTTCTCGGCCTCTCGCTGGCGCTCACGATCGGCGTCCTCGTCGCGCTGGCGTCCGTCGTGGATGTCTGGGCCTGACGACATGTCCGCATCGACCCGTCACGTTCCCGTCCTGCGGGATCGCGTGATCGCACTGCTCGCCCCGGCGCTCGAGACGCCGGGCGCCGTGCTGGTCGATGCCACGCTCGGACTCGGCGGCCACGCTGAGCATGCGCTCACGGTCTTCCCTGCGCTTCAACTGATCGGCCTCGACCGCGACCCCGAGGCCCTGCGCCTGTCCGGTGAGCGGCTTGCGCCATTCGGGGAGCGGGTCACCCTCGTGCACGCCGTGTACGACGAACTGCCCGAGGTGCTGGCCGAACTCGGCTACGACCGGGTTCATGTTCGACCTTGGGGTGTCATCGATGCAGCTCGACGAGGCGGATCGCGGCTTCGCCTACTCGCAGGATGCCCCGCTGGACATGCGGATGGACCCGACGACGGGCGCCACGGCCGCCGATGTACTCAACACCTACTCGGCTGCTGATCTCGCACGCATCCTGCGTCAGTACGGCGAGGAGAAGTTCGCCAGCCGAATTGCCTCGCGCATCGTGGCTGAGCGCGCGGTGACGCCGTTCACCACATCCGCTCGCCTGGTCGACGTCATCCGCACATCGATCCCAGCAGCCGCGAGGCGCACCGGCGGCAATCCTGCCAAGCGCACGTTCCAGGCGCTGCGCATCGAGGTGAACGGTGAGCTGGACGCCCTGCGTTGCGCGATCCCTGCAGCACTCGACGCGCTGGCCGTCGGCGGCCGCATCGTGGTGATGTCATACCAGTCACTCGAGGATCGCATCGTCAAGCACGCTCTCGCGGTTGGTGCCCATCCGAACGTGCCGGCCGGGCTTCCGATCATCCCCGACTCCATGAAGCCGTGGTTGCGCCTCATCACGCGCGGAGCCGAGCTTGCGGGCGAGGATGAGATCACAGAGAACCCGCGGGCGGCATCGGTTCGGGTCCGCGCGGCCGAGCGACTGGCGGTGGCGGCATGAGCGCCACCGCTCGCAAGCACGAGCCCGTCGAGCCCACCGAGTCCTTCCAGGCGAACGAGCTACTCGAGGCAGCCGATCCGACCGGCGTCAATGCCGGTACCGAGTACGCGACTCGTGGAGCGCGGGCACTGCGCAACGCCCGTCCGCATCTGCGGATGGTGTCTCCGCTGCGTCCCGAGCGGGCCAGTCGCGGAGTGTTCGCACTTGTGGTGACAGGACTGCTCGTTGCCGGGATGGTCCTCATTCTCGTGATCAATACGTCGCTTGCACAGGGCGCATTCACCATCAGCGAGCTGCAGTCAGAGCAGGCGACGCTCACCCAGCAGGAGCAGGCTCTCGGCGAGGCGGTGGCGGCAGCGGCTGCTCCCGAGTCCCTCGAGCAGCAGGCGCGCGCACTTGGGATGGTGCCGAGTGAGAACCCCGTCTTCCTCAGCGTTCCCAGCGGCCGGATCCTCGGCAAGCCGAAGCCGGCAGGCGGCGCGACGTCGTCGATCCCACGCCTGCTGACCCCGGCCGACGCGACGGTCACGGAGGCCGTCAACAACGCATCGGTCGGCACCGACCTGCCGGTGGCACCGGGTCCCGGGTACGACCCCGCGGCAGCAGATGCCGCTGCAGCCCAGGCCGCTGCTGCGAATGCGGATGCAGTCGCGGCCGAGCAGCAGGCGGCCGATGCCGCCGCCGCGAAGAACGTCAAGAAGCCCAAGAATCCCAATGCGGAGAACAATCTCTGGCAGGACTCCACGGTGCTGGACCAGACCGGAAAGGTCTCCACCGGCGACGCCGGTCTCGTTGCGGTGCCGGTGCCGTGACGGCGACACCGCCGGATTCCTGTCGGCGACACGAGCAGGCGGCATGACACGTAGTGCACCCACCAGGCCCCGGCCCGCGGCTCCCGCCAGAGGAGCGGGACGGGGCTCTGCACGTCCCCTTCGCAATCCGCTCATGATGGCCGACCCACGCAAGCGGGGCACGATCCTGCTGATCGCGACCGGGCTGGTGCTCACGCTCTTCGGCGGCCGATTGGTCGAACTCCAGGCCGTGCGCGGTGAGGCTCTCGCCTCCGCGGCGCTGGACCAGCGCCTGCGCACGACGGAGATTCCTGCCCAGCGCGGAGCCATCCTCGACAGCAGCGGCGAGGCGCTCGCCGTGACGATGGAGGCGCGCGACCTGACGGCCGACCAGACTCTGGTGACGGACCCAGCGGCCGTCGCGGCCCAACTGGGCCCCATCCTCGGTGCCGACGCCGCCGTTCTCTCGGAGCGGCTGACCGGCGACCGACGCTTCATCTACGTCGCGAAGGGCCTGACCCCCGAGACATGGGATCGCATCTCGGCACTGCGACTGCCTGGGATCTTCAGCGAGAGGACGACCCGGCGCATCTATCCGGCCGGCGACCTGGCTGCCAACGTTGTCGGCTTCGTCGGCAGCGATGGCAAGGGCCTCGGCGGAATGGAGTACGCCTTCCAGACGCAGTTGGCTGGTGCTGCGGGGACACAGACGTCTGAGCATGGCCCCGGTGGCCGTGTCATTCCCACGGGCGCCAACTCCGTCACCGATGCGCAGGCCGGCACGACCGTCCAGCTGACCATCGATCGCGATATCCAGTACTTCGCCCAGCAAGCACTTGCGGAGAAGGTCGCAGAGTCACACGCCGACAGTGGGACGCTCGTCGTGATGGATCCGACGACGGGGGAGATCCTCGCGCTCGCCACCGCCCCGACCTTCGACCCCAACAAGCCGGCCTCCGGATCGGATGCCGACCGCGGCAACCGGGCACTGACGGATGTGTTCGAACCCGGCTCAACGAGCAAGCTCATGACCCTCGCTGCCGTCGTCAACGAGGGCAAGGCGAATCCGTACTCAGCGTTCACCGTCCCGGGCGAGTTGACCCGCGGCGGCAAGGCATTCCACGACCACAATGCGCACGGCACACTGCACCTGACCCTCGCTGGCATCATGGCGGAGTCGAGCAACATCGGAACGATCCTCGCGTCCGAACGAATCGGTGGCCGCAAGTTCTCGACCTACCTGAAGAAGTTCGGCATCGGGCAGCCGACGGGGCTGCAGTTCCCGGGGGAGTCATCCGGCTACGTGCCCGCCCACGGTGACTGGTCGGCGACCTCGTTCCCGACGATTGCCTTCGGTCAGGGCCTCAGTGTCAACGCGGTGCAGTCGGCGAGTGTCTTCGCGACAATTGCGAACGACGGCGTGCGGATTCAGCCGACCCTTGTGAAGCAGGTGTCGCACGCCGACGGGACTGTGGATCCGCCCGTCGCCCCGACCACCACCCGGGTCGTGAGTGCGGCCACCGCCAAGCAGGTCCGATCCATGCTCGAGATGGTCGTCGGTCCTGGGGGAACTGCCCCGATGGCTGCGATCCCCGGCTACCGCGTCGGTGGCAAGACCGGTACGGCACAGATGTTCAAGGAGAGCTGTCACTGCTACAGCGGTGTGGTCGCCTCGTTCATCGGGATGGCGCCGGCCGATGCGCCCAAGCTCGTCGTGGCCGTCTCCATTGTGAACCCCCGGGCGGGTCGCTTCGGTGGCGAGCTCGGCGGCCCGGTGTTCAAGCGTGTGATGACGTACGCCCTGCAGAGCCGGCAGATCCCGCCGACGCAGACACCGGTACCTCGGCTGCCGCTCACGTTCGGCGGGTAGCGCAATGGCATCGGCGATCCGGCCGAGGCCGCGGCCCGTGTCACTGGCCAAGGTGCTGCCCGACGCGCTGATCGATGTGGCCGATGCGGCGACGGCCATCACCGGGCTGACGCTGGACTCGCGGACGGTGCTCCCGGGTGATCTCTATGCAGCCCTGCCCGGTCATCAGACGCACGGGGCGCGGTTCGCCGGAATGGCGGTGGCTGCCGGTGCGGTGGCGATCCTCACGGACGTGGCCGGTGCTGCCCTGTGCGCTGGGGCTGGTGTGCCCGTGGTGGTCATCGAGCGGCCGCGCGAGCAGCTGGGGGAGATCGCCGCCAGGGTCTATGGCGACCCGGCGGCGGGCCTGCAGCTGCTGGGGATCACCGGCACCAATGGGAAGACGACGGTGGCCGCCATGGTCGAGTCGGGACTCCGAGCGGCGGGCCGGATCACGGGGATCATCGGGACGATGGGCGTGCAGGTCGCGGGTGTGCACCATCCCGGTTCCCGGACGACACCCGAGGCGCCTGACCTGCACGCGATCCTCGGCGTCATGCGAGATGCGGGCGTCGACAGTGTCGTGATGGAGGTGAGCAGCATCGCTATCGAGGAGCGTCGTGTCGACGGGGTTCGATACGACGTGGCGGCGTTCACGAACCTGACCCAGGACCACCTCGACTACCACCAGACGATGGAGTCCTACTTCGGATCGAAAGCGCGGCTCTTCACTCCTGAACGAGCGGATGTCGCGATCATCGGCATCGATGACGCGTGGGGGGAGCGGCTCGCCCAGACGGTCGAGATCCCGAGGCAGACATGGTCACTCCTCGGAGCGCATGCCGACTGGCATGTCGCACGCGATGACGGGCAGGTTGCCGTCGTGGCCCCGGATGGCCAGCGTCAGCCGATCGACGTGCCGATGGCGGGGGCGTTCAATGTCGCCAACGCCCTGTGCGCCTACGCGGTCCTGCGAACTGCCGGAGTGTCCGATGCGGACGCCGCAGCAGGGATCGCCCAGACGAGTGTCCCGGGCCGGATGCAGATCGTCGGCGACATCGCCGGCGTGCGG
This sequence comes from Actinomycetota bacterium, assembly GCA_026392575.1. Classification (GTDB taxonomy): domain Bacteria; phylum Actinomycetota; class Actinomycetes; order S36-B12; family S36-B12; genus UBA10649. The sequence goes on from JAPLBU010000324.1 coordinate 4,777, forward strand.
GGCATCGTCGACTATGCACACTCGCCCGATGCGATCGAGCGGGTGCTTCGTACCGCCCGCGATGAGGCGACCGGCCGGGTGATCGTCGTCCTCGGGGCCGGTGGAGACCGTGACCGCACCAAGCGTCCCCTGATGGGGAGACTGGCGGCGCGTCTGGCAGACGTGTTCGTCATCACCGACGACAATCCCCGATCAGAGGACCCCGCGGGCATCCGCGCGGCCGTCGGCGAGGGAGCCCTGCTGGTGGCGCCGGGCGAGCGTGCCGAGGTCCACGAGGTGGCCGACCGGGGGGTGGCCATTACGGTGGCTGTTGGGCTCGCCGAGGCAGGAGACATGGTGTTGGTGCTGGGTAAGGGACACGAGCAGGGCCAAGAGGTGGCCGGCGTCGTCAGTCCCTTCGACGATGCCAGCACCCTGCGCGTCGCACTCGAGGGCAGGCTTGCCCGGTGATCCTCACCGTCGGCGAGATCGCCGATGCCGTATCGGGCGATGCGAGTTCAGTGGACCGCAGCCTGATCGTGAGTGCGTACGGCGTCGACTCGCGCGCCGTCATCCCCGGCAGCCTCTATGTCGCGATCCGGGGCGAGCGGGTCGATGGCCACGACTACGCGGTTGCGGCGCTGGCTGCCGGTGCCGTCGCCGTCCTGTCGGCATGTCCGCTGTCCGATGAATCGGGCCGCCCGCTGCCCTGCGTCGTCGTCGACGATCCGGTCCTGGCGCTGGGGCGTCTTGCCGCATGGGTCCGACGGGACAAGCTCACCTGCTCAGTCGTAGCGATCACCGGCTCGAGCGGCAAGACGAGCACCAAGGACCTCGTCGCATCGGTTCTGGCTGGTGTCGGTGAGACGGTCAGCCCAGCGGGATCCTTCAACACCGAGGTCGGCCTGCCGCTGACCATCCTGTCGGCCGACGAGCACACCCGATTCCTCGTGCTGGAGATGGGGATGCGCGGCGAAGGGCACATCTCGTACCTGGTCGATGTGGCGCAGCCGGATGTCGGCCTGATCGTCAACGTGGGTTCGGCGCATCTGGGCATGCTGGGTACGCGCGAGGCCATCGCCCGGGCGAAGGGAGAGCTCATCGCCGGCCTCTACAGCGATGGCACGGCAGTACTCAACGGCGACGATCAGCTCGTGCGGGCCATGGCGACCACGACACCGGCACACATCGTGACCTTCGGGGAGTCGGCCAGCGCAGATGTCCGTGCGACGGACATTCGCCTGGACGAGATGGCTCGTCCCGTGTTCACCCTGACCGACAGTCGAACTCTCGAGGCACAGTCGGTGGCACTGCAGTTCAGCGGTGAGCACTACGTGTCCAACGCCCTCGCGGCGGCCGCTGTCGCACTTAGTCTCGGGGCAACGCTCGAGCAGGTTGCCGACGGTCTCAGATCAGCGGTCCCGTTGAGTCGCTGGCGGATGGAGGTGCGTGTTGCACCCGCCGGATACACGGTGATCAACGACGCCTACAACGCCAACCCGGAGTCCATGCGGGCTGCACTGAAGACGCTGGCGGCGATGGCGGCCGGGCGGCGCACCTGGGCAGTCCTCGGCGAAATGCGCGAGCTGGGCGACTCATCGGTCGATGAGCATGATGCCATCGGTCGACTCGCGGTCCGCCTCGACATCTCGCGGCTGCTCTGCGTCGGCGAGGGAACCCGTGTCATGCACCTGGGAGCCAGCAACGAGGGCTCCTGGGGTGATGAGTCGGCGTATGTCCCGGACGTCGACGCCGCGATCGCACACCTGCGCGCCCAGGTGCGACCTGACGACGTCATCCTGGTCAAGGCCTCGCGCAGCGTGGGCCTTGAGCGGGTCGCCGAGGCTCTCCTGGCCGAACCTGCGCCGGGCGAAGGGAGCGCGGCATGAGGCTTGTCGGCATTGCCGCAGCGGTCGCTGCGCTCGTGTCACTCATCGGCACTCCGCTGCTGATCCGGATCCTCGCTCGCCACGGATACGCCCAGGCCATTCGCGCATCTGCTGACGGCATCGCCTACCCCGACCACGAGAGCAAGCGCGGCACGCCGTCGATGGGGGGCGTCGCGATCCTCATCGCGATCCTGGCCGGCTACTTCGTCACGCATCTGGTCGTCTGGCGTCCGGTCACAGCGGCAGGACTGCTCATCCTGTTCCTGATGCTGGGCCTGGGCCTCGTCGGTGTCGCGGACGACTACCTCAAGATCTTCAAGCAGCGGAGCACCGGGCTGAGAGCGCGCACGAAGATCGTCGGCCAGGCAGTGGTGGCGTTCGCATTTGCCTACCTGTCGCTGCAGTTCACCAACTCCGACGGTGTCACGCCGGCCTCTCTGGCAGTCTCGTTCCTCCGCGACACGTCCATCGTGCTGCCGATCGGCGTGTTCCTGCTTTGGATCTGGTTCCTCATCACGGCGACGACGAACGGCGTGAACCTGACCGACGGCCTCGATGGCCTGGCCACGGGAGCCGCCTTCGCGTCGTTCCTCGCCTACGTGTTCATCGGTATCTGGCAGTACGGTCAGAGTTGCTTCATCGAGGCGACGTCCTTCTGCTACATGACGGCAAATCCCATCGACCTGTCCATCGTGGCGGCCGCCGCCGCGGGTGCGACATTCGGCTTCCTGTGGTGGAACACGGCGCCAGCCCGGATCTTCATGGGAGACACCGGATCGCTGGCCCTGGGCGGGGGGATTGCCGGATTGGCCGTGTTCACGCGCACCGAGCTCCTGCTCCCGCTGATTGCCGGACTCTTCCTTATCACCACAGTCTCAGTGATCCTGCAGGTCGGATCCTTCAAGCTCACCGGCCGACGCATCTTCCGGATGGCACCGCTGCACCACCACTTCGAGATGCTCGGCTGGCCCGAGATCCAGATCGTGGTGCGGTTCTGGATCGTGCAGGGGCTGTGCATCGGTGCGGGCCTGACGCTGTTCTACGCGGAGTGGGTCAGCGCGTGACTCCGACGGTCTACGTCAACAGGAATCCCGATGATCTCCACCGGTTCTCGCAGTGGCAGGACTGGTCGGTGACGGTCGTAGGTCTCGGTATCGCTGGTTTCGGCTGCGCGGATGCCCTCATGCAACTGGGTGCACGGGTCACGGTCATCGACGCCGGGGACGGCGAGAAGCTGCGCGATCGCGCGCAGATCCTGGAGCTGCTGGGCGCGACAGTCCTGCTTGGGCACGAAGGGATGGCGCCGTCCGGCACCGATCTGATGATCGTGTCACCGGGGCTCCGCCCCGCGTCCCCGCTCATCGTGGATGCGCTCGATCGGGGTATCCCGGTGTGGGGTGAGCTTGAGCTGGCCTGGCGGCTGCGACATCCCGACACGGCCGCTGCGTGGCTCTGCGTCACGGGTACCAACGGCAAGACAACGACGACGCTCATGCTCGAGTCGATGCTCCGCGCGGCGGGCTACCGGACCGAGAGCGCCGGGAACATCGGGCACTCACTCGTCGACGTGGTGATGCACGACGAACTCGATGTGATCGCTGTCGAGGTCGGTGCACCTCAACTGCCCTTCGTGTACTCGATGAGTCCCGTGGCTGCCGTCTGCCTCAACATCGCTGATGATCACATCGACCACTTCGGGTCCATGGACGCGTACGTCGCAGCGAAGGCGCGCATCTTCGAGCGCACGCAGGAGGCGGCCGTCTACAACGTGCAGGACGAGACCACCCGGCGCATGGTCGAGGAGGCAGATGTCGTCGAGGGCTGTCGCGCGATCGGCTTCACTCTCGGTGCGCCCGCTCCGTCAATGCTCGGCGTGGTCGACGACCTGCTCGTGGACCGGGCGTTCCTCGCCGACCGAGCGGAGTCGGCCCAGGAGCTGGGCACCGTGAGCGATGTCCGGCCCATGGCACCCCACAACGTGGCGAATGCGCTCGCGGCCGCGGCACTCGCGCGGGCCTTCGGTGTACCGGCTCCAGCGATCCGTGAGGGCCTGCGGGCGTTCACGCCGGCGGCTCATCGCATCGCCACGGTCGGCACTGCCGCGGGCGTGGTCTACATCGATGACTCGAAGGCGACCAATACCCACGCGGCCCGGACTTCGCTGTCTGCCTACGAGTCGGTCGTGTGGATCGCCGGCGGCATGGCCAAGGGTCAGGAGTTCGACGATCTGGTCCGCTCTGCTGCCGCCAGCCTGCGCGCTGTCGTCCTGCTCGGTGTCGATCGGACTGTCATCGCCGATGCACTGGCCCGACACGCGCCCGATGTGCCGGTCATCGTGGTCGGGAACCCCGAGACTGGGGCCATGGCCGAGGTGGTCCAGCACGCCGCGTCCCTTGCCCAGCCGGGTGACACCGTGCTGCTCGCGCCCGGGTGTGCGTCGTGGGACATGTTCCGTGACTACACGGACAGGGGTCGGCAGTTCGCCGACGCCGTTGCCGGCCTCCCCGGATTCGCCGTATGAGCGAGACCACGTCGCGCGTCGACTCCGACGAGGCGCAGCCGGAGCAGACCGGGCGGCTCGCGCTCCTGCTGAACCATCCGCTGAGCAGTTACTACCTGCTCCTCGGTGCCACCCTGCTCCTGCTCGCTCTCGGACTCGTGATGGTCCTGTCGGCATCGAGTATCGAGAGCTTCCGTGTCTTTGGCTCGGCGTACACGCTCGCGCAGAGGCAGGGCATGTTCGCTGTCCTCGGCGTCGTATTGATGCTCCTCGCAGCGCGCACATCGGTGCAGTTCTGGCGCGGTTTCGCGTGGGTGCTGTTCGCGATCGCCTTCGCCCTCCTCGTGCTCGTGCTCTTTATCGGGGTGGAAGTCGCCGGCCAGCGGAACTGGATCGACATCATCGGGCCGTTCCGACTGCAGCCTTCGGAATTCGCCAAGCTGGCCCTCGTGGTCTGGGGAGCCAGCCTGCTCTCGCAACCGAGTCGCCGGATGGACAGCTGGAAGTCGCTGCTCGTTCCGTTGCTTCCGGTTGCTGTTGTCATGATGCTGCTCGTCCTGATGGAGGGCGACTTCGGCAACACCCTGATGCTGGCAGCGATCACGATGGGCATGCTCTTTGCCGCGGGTGCGCCGCTGCGGCTGTTTGCGATCATGCTCGCCTTTGGTGCAGGCGCGATCGTGCTGGTCACCCTCGCTGCGCCGTACCGGATGCAGCGATTCACCTCGTGGCTCGACCCCGGGGCCGACCCTCTCGGTTTCGGCTGGCAGGTCACCCAGGGCCAGTACGCCCTCGGCACCGGCGGCTTCTGGGGTGTCGGGCTGGGCGCGAGCCGCGAGAAGTGGGGATCCCTCCCCGAGGCACACACGGACTTCATCTTCCCGGTCATCGGGGAGGAGCTGGGGCTCGTCGGCAGCCTCACGGTGCTGGGCCTGTTCGGCCTGCTGGCCTTCGCCATCTTCCGGCTCGCCCGCAACACCGACGACGCGTTCGTGCGACTGGCATCGGTAGGAGTGGGTTCCTGGATCGTCATCCAGGCAGTGATCAACATCGGCGCGGTGCTGGGCATCCTGCCGATCACCGGAGTGCCGCTGCCGCTCGTGTCGTATGGCGGCTCGTCGCTCGTTCCGACCCTGGTCGCCCTCGGCATGCTCATGGCCTTCGCGCGGGCGGAACCCGATGCGCGCCGGGCACTTCGGCGCAGGAGCACCGCCCAGTCCCTGCGGCGGCGCTGACGTGCACGTCGTCCTCGCGGCCGGCGGCACGGGCGGTCACATCGAGCCGGCCCTGAACGTCGGCGACGCGCTGCGACGGATCGATCCGTCGATCGAGATCACCGTCATCGGCAGCGAGCGCTGGTGCCGGCACGCGGCTACGACCTGGTCGCGGTTCCGGCCGTACCGATGCCGCGCCGCCCCGGCACCGACCTGTTGCGGCTTGGCCCGCGGATGCGCATTGCTGTGCGGCAGGCGACGCAGGCGCTGAGCGACCGTCATGCCGACGTGGTGGTCGGTTTCGGCGGGTACGCGGCGGTGCCGGCCTATCTGGCGGCCCGCCGGACGCGTACTCCCCTGATCATCCACGAGTCGAATGCCCGGGCTGGGGTGGCGAACAGGCTGGGCGCCCGGTTCACCCGCTTCGTCTACACATCCTTCCCGTCAGCCATGCCGGGTGCGACCCCCATGGCCCTACCCCTCCGCCACTCCATCGCCACCCTGGACCGGCCCGCCATGCGGGAGCAGGCCCGGCGGCAACTGGGGCTGTCCGCGGAGGCGCCGGTGCTCCTGGTGTTCGGTGGCTCGCAGGGGGCGATGCGACTCAATTCGGTGGTCCAGGGCGCGTTGCCGGCGTTGCGAGATGCGGGAATCGAGGTTCTGCACGCCTACGGCAGCCGGAATGACCCGCCCGACCCGTCGCCCGGGTACGTCGCCGTGCCCTTCATCGACCGGATGGACCTCGCCTATGCGGCCTCCGACCTGGCGCTGACCCGTGCGGGTGCCATGACATGCGCCGAGCTGGCGGCCGTCGGACTGCCGGCGATCTATGTGCCGCTGCCGATCGGCAACGGCGAGCAGCGCATCAATGCCCTGCCCGTGGTCTCAGCTGGCGGGGGCGTCCTCGTCGATGATGCGGAGATCACTGCGGAGTGGCTCACGGCGATGGCGGTTGAGGTGCTGAAGGATGGATCCCGGCTGACGTCGATGGGCTCGGCCGCGTACGAGCATGGTGTTCGCGACGCTGACGAGCAGTTGGCCCGCATCATCATGCGGGTGGCATCGGGAGGGCAGCCGTGACCGCGTCGCAGGATCTCGGCCGTGTCCATATCGTCGGCATCGGCGGTGCGGGCATGTCCGGCATCGCGCGCATCATGGTCGCCCAGGGGCTGACGGTCTCCGGGTCCGACGCCAAGGACTCGCGCCGCCTGCAGGCGTTGCGCGCCGTGGGTGTCGATGCCCGTGTCGGCCATGACGCGAGCCAGGTGACCGGGATCGATGCCCTCATCGTCTCGACGGCCATCCCCGAGGGGAACGTCGAGCGCGTTGCGGCGCGGGATCAAGGCATCCGAGAACTCAGCCGTGCGGACGCCCTTGCCGCCGTCATGGTCGGCAGCCGCGGTGTCGCGGTGGCCGGTACGCATGGGAAGACGACCACGACATCCATGCTCACGGTGGCTCTGCAGCACTGCGGCGTAGATCCCTCCTTCGCCATCGGCAGCGAGCTCAACGAGTCCGGGTCCAATGCGCATCTGGGCTCGGGCGATGTCTTCGTCGTCGAGGCCGACGAGAGTGATGGTGCCTTCCTCGTGCTGGCGCCTGTTGCCGGGATCGTCACCAATGTCGAGGCGGATCATCTCGACTACTGGGGCACCTTCGCCGCCATCGAGCAGGCCTTCCTCGACTTCGCCATCGGTATCCGCGACCGCGACGGTTTCGTCGTGGTGTGCGTCGACGATGCGGGCGGTGCACGCCTCGCCCTGCGCGCTGGCGAGGCAGGTGTCGATGTTCGCACGTACGGTGAGTCGCTGGAGGCTGACTACCGTCTCAGCGATGCTCGGCTGACCGATGTCGGATGGGCTTTCGATACCGTCCACAACGGTGTGCGGCTCGGGGAGATCTCGCTGTCCGTGCCCGGCAAGCACAACGCGCTCAACGCCCTCGCGGCGTTCGTGGTCGGCCTTGGCCTGGACTACGCGGCAGCTGATCTGCGCGAGGGGCTGGAGGCCTTCACCGGAACACGGCGCCGATTCGACTTCAAGGGCCAGGTCAACGACATCCGAGTATTCGATGACTACGCGCATCACCCCACTGAGATCGAGGCAACGCTGCTGGCGGCCCGTGAGGTTGTCGGTGCGGGTCGCCTCGTCGTCGCGTTCCAGGCTCACCATTACTACCGCACCGCCCTGTTCGTCGATGAGTTCGGAGCGGCGCTCGGGCTGGCCGACGAGGTGGTCGTGCTCGAGGTGTACGCACCGGGGGAGACCCCGATTCCGGGGGCGAGCGGTCAGACGATGGCGGCGAATATCCCGCTGCCCCAAGAACAGGTGGTCTTCGAGCCTTCCTGGTCGGCGGTTGCCGGCCATCTGGTCGCGAGGGCCAGGCCGGGCGACATCATCATGACGCTGGGTGCAGGTGACATCGGCATGATCGGCCTCGAGGTGCTCGAGCTGTTGCGGGCCGGGACGGCACCGTCATGACCGCGCCGACGGTGGCCCGGCCGGAGCGACCCCCGTCCGATCGATCCCGCACGAGTCGCACCGGCGAGGAGCTCTCCGACCGTCGGCCACGTCGGCGTCGTCGGCTGCGCGTTGCCGTCATCCTCCTGGCCGTACTGCTCGCTGCTGCCGCGGTCTGGATGATCTGGTTCTCATCTGTGCTCGCGGTCAAGGATGTCCGCGTCGTCGGCGTCGATGGATCTCGGGCGCAGGCGGTCCTCGACGCGGCCGCCATCCCGGTCGGAGTGGCGATGGCTCGCATGGATGCGGACACCCCGCAGCGGGCCGTACTGGCGCTGCGGTGGGTGCAGGCCGCTGAGGTGCGCCGGGGCTGGCCGACCGAGGTCGTCATCGCTGTCACGCCACGGGTCCCGATCGCGGGTATCGCCAGCGCGACTGGCACGTCGGGCCGCTCGGCGGTTGATGCGCAGGGGGTCGTGTTCGATCCGGTGGGCGCACTGCCGAAGGGACTGCCGAACGTCTCCGCCGAAGGGGTGGGGCTGGCCTCCGCCATGGCGGTCCTTGCCTCGCTGCCGGCCGATCTGGCACCGCGCGTCGTATCGCTGTCGGCATCGACACGTGACGATGTCGACCTCACGCTGCGTTCGGGTGACCTCGTGCACTGGGGCAGTGCCGAGCAGGCCGAGGCCAAGGCGCAGGTGCTCCGGGCCCTGATGCGGCACAAGGCCGATGTGTACGACGTGACGGCGCCCGAGCTGCCGACCACCTTCCGGGCCCGCTAGCACCCGACGTCCGCCCCTGCTTCCGGGCCCGCTAGCACCCGACTTCCGCCCCTGCTTCCGGGACAAACGGCCCACGCCCCGGGACAAATGGCCAAGGACGACCCCCAAGCCCCCCTTCTTGACCCGTTTGTCCCGGAATCCGGGAGAAACGGGTCAAGAGGGGGGCTGCACGCACGTTCTTTGACGATTTCTCCCGGCCGGCTGGGCTGCGCGTCGGACGCCCATCTAGCCCGCGGATCGCCGTTCCGTCGAGTCGTATCGGAAATGTTGGCGCCGTCACTTGCGTAACACCCGTCTCTACCCCTACCCTCCCGCCGGCTGCAAGCGGGTCGATTTCTCAGTCTCCTGTTGAGGTTGAGGGTTTGCGGTCAGCACTAGCTGTCGGGCGTCTGGCCGGGCAGCACCGGATGAAGGGACGGCGGCCGTGGCGGCTCCGCAGAACTACCTGGCAGTGATCAAGGTCGTCGGCATCGGCGGCGGTGGCGTGAACGCCGTCAACCGCATGATCGAGGTCGGACTCAAGGGCGTGGAATTCATCGCCATCAACACGGACGCGCAGGCGCTGCTCATGAGCGATGCCGACGTGAAACCCCGAGGTCGGGAAGAAGGCAGCGGAGGACCACCTCGAGGAGATCGAGGAGGTGCTCAAGGGCGCCGACATGGTCTTCGTCACGGCAGGCGAGGGTGGCGGCACCGGTACCGGCGGCGCACCCGTCGTTGCCCGCGTTGCCCGCTCACTCGGTGCCCTGACCATCGGCGTCGTCACCCGGCCGTTCGGATTCGAAGGCCGTCGTCGGCAGTCGCAGGCCGACACCGGCGTCGACAACCTCCGCGCCGAGGTCGACACTCTCATCGTCATCCCTAACGATCGCCTGCTCTCGCTGGCCGATCGCAATATCAGCGTGATCGACGCACTCCGGCCGGCTGACCATGTCCTGCTCCAGGGCGTGTCCGGCATCACCGACCTGATCACGACGCCGGGTCTCATCAACCTGGACTTCGCCGATGTGAAGAGCATCATGCACTCGGCCGGCTCGGCGCTTATGGGCATCGGCTCGGCGCGTGGCGAGGACCGCGCGGTGGAGGCGGCCGAGAAGGCAATCTCGAGCCCGCTGCTCGAAGCCGGTATCGACGGGGAGCGCATCCCGATGCGAACATCATCTTCGGAGCGGTCATCGACGACACCCTGGGCGACGAGGTGCGGGTCACCGTCATCGCCGCAGGCTTCGACGGCGGGGAGCCGCCGCCCAAGCGCGGGGGCGGTGCCACGGCACGACTGCGCGAGGGTGGCGACACCGGCGAGGTGCCGGCCATCGTCGCCCCGGGATCCCGCACGCTGTCCCAGCCGCGCGCCATCGTCTTCGACGATGCCGACGACGACCTCGATGTGCCCGACTTCCTGAAGTAGACCGCGACACTCGGCGCATGTTTCCGATCGCCGCGGGACTCGTCCCGTCCCGGAACCCTGGTGGCCGCCCATCCTCATGGGCGGCCACGGGCCGTTCCGGGGGAGTCAGCGGGCCGCCCTATGACTCGCTGAACCTGGGCGCCCATGTGGGCGACGACGAGCAGGCGGTGGGCGT
>JAPLBU010000324.1:15227-17198 GCA_026392575.1 Actinomycetota bacterium
CGCGGTACCGGAGGATCGGCTGGCTCTCATGGATTCCGTGCACGGGGCCGAGGTGGCCACGGCCCTGGGTCCCGGGGTCTTCTCGGGCGTGGACGGACTCGTGACGCAGGAGCGGGATCTCGTCATCGTCGCGCGCGGTGCCGACTGCGTGCCGATCGCCCTGGTCGGCGATGACGGCCGGACAATCGCCGTGGCGCACTGCGGCTGGCAGGGGCTGACGGCGGGAATCATCGATGCCATCGTGGATGCAATCGCTCGTCACGACAGCGGGATCGCCGCGGCGGTGCTGGGCCCGGCCGTGTGCGGCACCTGCTACCCGGTACCGCCGGATCGGGTAGCGGCGGTGGCAACGCTGTGCTCCGCCTCGGTTGCTGCTGCAGCGTTGGTGACCTGCCAGGACGGTCAGCCCGGCATCGACGTCCGGCAGGGTGTCGCAGCACGCCTGCGCGAGCGAGGCGTGCCGCCCGAGGCGATCCGACTCGTGGGTGGGTGCACGGTCGAGGACCGAAACCTGTTCTCCTTTCGACGCGACGGCCGCACGGGCCGGCAGGGCATCGGCATCCGGCTCGGCGACCTTGCGAGGATGGCCACGTGACACCCGCAGGCAACGAGGACAGGACGGCGCAGATCGCGGCCGGCCTGGAGGCTGTGCGGGCGCGCATCGACGCGGCGAGTGCGGCTGCGGGCCGGACCGACGAGGTGCAGCTGGTTGTCGTCACCAAGACGTTTCCGGCATCCGACGTCGACATCCTGGCTGCCCTTGGCGTCACGGAGGTGGCCGAGAACCGCGACCAGGAGGCACGCGCCAAGCACGGGGCCTGCGCCCCAGCCGGCGTAGGGCTGCGCTGGCACATGATCGGCCAGCTGCAGCGCAACAAGGCCTCCTCAGTGGCGCGATGGGCGGATGTGGTCGAGTCGGTTGACCGCCCGGAAGTCGTCGTCGCCCTCGGGCGGGCCGCGGCGGTCGCGGGCCGGGTACTCGATGTGCTGCTGCAGATCGCGCTCGACCCCGAGCCCAGGTCCGATCGAGGCGGGGTCAGCCCCGCTGATGCCCTCGCACTTGCTGCGCTGGTGGTCGAGCAGCCCGGGCTCAACCTGCGCGGGGTGATGGGGGTGGCCCCCTTCCCGGGTGACACGGGGGAGGCCTTCGACCGGCTGCGAGCGGTATCTGACGACCTCCGCACCCGCTGGCCGGATGCGGACCGAATCTCGGCGGGAATGAGCGGCGACCTCGAGCAGGCCGTTGCCCACGGGGCGACACAGGTCCGCATAGGGGGCGCGGTACTCGGCCAGCGCTCGTACGTGCAGTAGCGTCAACACATTGACGGCGGACACGTCCGACACAGGAGGATGACAGGCAATGGCTGGCGCAATGCGCAAGATGGCCGTCTACCTCGGTCTCGTTGAGGACCACGGTGACGAGTCCTATGACGAGTACGAGGAGTACGAGGCGGCGAGGCGAGGCAGCCGGGAGTCCCGGACGGCCCCCCGCGGTTATGACGACCGCTCCGACGAGCGCCCGGATGATCGCTACAGCAGCCGCAGCGTGCGCCCGATCCCGGATACCCGAGCCGTGCGAACCTTCCGCAACGACGGAGCTGCCCCGAGCCGCCCGACCTCGGCGCCCTTGGCCGACCGGCGACCGGCGCCCGACCTCAGTCGCATCGAGACGATCCATCCGCGCAGTTACAACGATGCCCGCCGGATCGGCGAGGACTACCGCGAGGGCATCCCGGTGATCATGAACCTCTCCGAGCTCGAGGATGCCGATGCGAAGCGGATCATCGACTTCGCTGCCGGACTGGTCTTCGGTATGCGGGGCTCGATCGAGCGCATCACGAACAAGGTCTTCCTGCTGTCGCCCGTCAATGTGGATGTCGGTGACGAGGCGCGCGCTCAGATCGCCAAGGATGGGTTCTTCAATCAGAGTTGACGTTGGTGCGGCGCGGAATAGGTCGACGGTCGTCCGCA
>JAPLBU010000022.1 GCA_026392575.1 Actinomycetota bacterium
GATACCCAGCGGCAGGCCGATCGCCAGCGAAAGGAAGACCGCGCCCATCGTCATCGCGAGCGTGTCCATCGTGAACACCCACATGCCCAGCACTCCGCAGGCCAGGAGCAGGCCCATCGACAGCAGCGAGGTCCGGAGGTTGGAGGTCACGTAGACGATGTACCCGATGATCGACAGCGTTCCGAGCCAGCCGATGAGTGGGATGACATTGCCCGCGGCCGGCACGGAGATCACCGATCGGATGCCCTCGATGAAGGCCGCGATGGTCGCGCGGATCGGATTGAAGAAGTAGACGAAGGCGGGGTTCTGCGCCCGATTGCCACGGATGGACGAAGCGAAGTCGGTGAGCCACTGCGTCACCGGGGTGTTCTGCGCCGTGGGGAGCTCCAGGGTGTGGACGCCCTTGAACACTGTCGCCAGAACAATCCACACGACAGCGAGTAGCAGGACGAGGATCCACTTGTTGCGCAGGAGCTCCCTCACCCTGGTCATGGGGTGGCTTCCACCTCCTAGGCCTTCGCCGCCTCGACGTCGCCAGAGATCAGGCGCAGGACATCATCGGGAGTGACCACTCCGAGGAACTGGCCGTTCTGCACTACCTTGACGGCCCGTCGAGCATCGAGGATCGTGGGAGTGGCATCGCGGATCACCATGCCACCATCGAGCTCAGGTCCGTCGAGGTCCTCACCGTCGGCAAGGGGTCGGGCGATCGCGTGCAGGCAGAGCACATGGGACTTGGGGATGTCGCGGGTGAAGTCCGCCACATAGGCGTCCGCCGGATTGGCCACGAGGTCCTCGGGAGTTCCCATCTGCACGACGGCACCGTCGCGCATGATCGCAATGCGGTCACCGACCTTCATCGCCTCGGCCAGGTCGTGGGTGATGAAGACCATCGTCTTGCCGAGGTCTTGATGCAGGCGCATGACCTCGGCTTGCATGTCGCGTCGGATGAGCGGATCGAGGGCACTGAACGGCTCGTCGAGGAACATCACCTCAGGGTCGACGGCCAGCGCACGGGCGAGTCCGACGCGTTGCTGCATGCCGCCCGAGAGCTGCTCCGGGTACGCGTTGGCGTAGCCATGCAGTCCGACGAGCTCGATCACCTCGTTGGCCCGCGCATAACGGACGTCCTTCTTCATGCCGTTGATCTCGAGGCTGTAGGCGATGTTGTCGATCACCTTGCGGTGTGGCAGCAGGCCGAAGTGCTGGAAGACCATCGAGAACTGTGTTCGCCGCAACTCGCGCAGCCGAGACGCCGACACCTTCAGGATGTCCTCCCCCTTCACAAGGACAATTCCCTCGGTGGGCTCGATCAGGCGCGTGAGGCAGCGCACCAACGTCGACTTCCCTGAGCCCGAGAGCCCCATGACGACGAAGACCTCTCCCGGCGCGACATCGAAGGACACGTCGCGTACGGCGGCGACGCAGCCGGTCTCGTTGAGCAACTCCTTGCGGGTGAGGTCGGCGAGCGGCGTGCCGACTACCTTATCGGCACTTGGCCCGAAGACCTTCCACAGCGAGCGCACCGAGATCGCGGCCGCGGGGTCGGCCAGCGGCGTCGATGACTCGTCGCTCATGCGGGCACCTCCGAGGACGACTCCCCCGCAAACCATCCGCTCGGGGCCGGGTTGAGGTTCTGGTAGACGTGCTTGGCCTCGAGGTACTCGTGGATCCCCGTGGGCCCGAGTTCGCGACCCACACCCGACTGCTTGAACCCGCCCCACTCCGCCTGCGGCAGGTACGGGTGATAGTCGTTGATCCAGATCGTGCCGTGACGCAGGCGCTTCGCGATGCGCTGCACACGGCCGGCATCGGAGGACCACACGGCACCCGCGAGGCCGTAGATCGTGTCGTTGCCGATGGCGATCGCCTCGTCCTCCGTGCGGAAGGTCTCGACGGTCATCACCGGGCCGAAGGACTCGTCCTGCACGCAGCCCATCGACGTCACGCAGCCGTCGAGGATCGTGGGGAGGAAGAAGTAGCCGTCTGCCAGGGCCGGATCCGTCGGCGGGGTGCCGCCGCATCGCAGCACCGCGCCCTCGGCAACTGCCGCATCCACGTAGCGCTGGACCTTCTCGCGGTGGGCGGCGGAGATCAAGGTCCCGGTCTCCGCATTCTCGTCGAACGGTCCGCCGAGTCGGATCAGGGCCGCGCGCTCGACGAGAGCATCGACGAACGCATCGTGGATCGACTCCTCGACGATCAGCCGGGCGCCCGCCGAGCACACCTGGCCCGAATGCAGGAAGACGGCGGTGAGTGCGTTGTCGAGAGCCGCATCGAGGTCGGCGTCGGCGAAAACGATGTTCGGGTTCTTCCCGCCGAGTTCGAGGGCCACCTTCTTCACGGTTCCGGCCGCTGCCGCCATCACGCGGCGTCCCGTGAGCAGGCCGCCGGTGAACGACACCAGATCGATATCGGGATGCTCGCTGAGCGGAGCGCCTGCCTCAGGACCCGCACCCAGGACGAGGTTCGCGACCCCGTCGGGCAGGCCGGCCTCCTGCAGGATCCTCATCAGCAGGATGGTCGTGCTGGGCGTCAGCTCACTGGGCTTGATCACGAAGGTGTTGCCGGTCGCCAGCGCGGGGCCGACCTTCCATGAGGCCTGCAGGAGCGGGTAGTTCCACGGAGTGATCAGCCCGCACACACCGACCGGCTCGTAGTCGATGCGTGAGAGGAATCCGTCATTGCTGGTCTCGACGACGCGCCCCGAGAACCCCTGGGCCACCCCC
>JAPLBU010000037.1 GCA_026392575.1 Actinomycetota bacterium
CGCCAAGGTCGAGGAACTCTCGGCCCTCATGTGGGACTTCCTGAACAACCGGGTGCTCCCGGCCGAGGCGGAGTACGACGCCTACCGCGCATCCGTCGGCCCGGACGACCATTCGCTGCCCCCCGTCATCACGCGGCTGAAGACCGAAGCGCGCGCCCTTGGCCTGTGGAACCTGTTCCTGCCGGACGTGAGCGGGCTGACCAACGTCGAGTACGCGCAGTTGGCCGAGATCTCCGGCTGGAGCGTCGACCTCCTGCCCGAGGCGATCAACTGCCAGGCACCGGACACGGGCAACATGGAGACGATCCACCTGTTCGGTACTCCCGAGCAGAAGAAGCAGTGGCTCGAGCCCCTGCTCGACGGCACGATCCGCTCAGGTTTCGCCATGACGGAGCCCTACGTCGCCAGCAGCGACGCCACGAACATCGAGTGCTCCATCGACCGCGACGGTGACGAGTACGTCATCAACGGCACCAAATGGTGGACGACCGGAGCCAACGACCCACGCTGCAAGATCCTCATCGTGATGGGCAAGACCGATCCCACCGGCCCGGCTCATCGCCAGCAGTCGATGGTGCTCGTCCCCATCGACACCCCCGGAGTCCGAATCACCCGGTCCCTGACGGTGTTCGGCCGCCAGGATCAGCACGGCCACGCCTGGATCGAATTCGAGAACGTCCGGGTTCCCGTCGAGAACATCCTCGCGACGGAGGGCGACGGCTTCATGATCGCCCAGGCGCGTCTGGGCCCCGGCCGCATCCACCACTGCATGCGCTCCATCGGCCAGGCCGAGCGAGCACTGCAGATGATGGTCGAGCGCGCGAACAGCCGAGTTGCCTTCGGCGGCCCGCTCGCCGACCAGGGTTCGATCCAGGAGTGGATCGCCGAGTCCCGCATCGAGATCGAGCAGGCCCGACTGCTGACCCTGAAGGCCGCCGCGATGATCGACAAGGGTGGTGCGAAGTCGGCCAAGACCGAGATCGCCGCCATCAAGGTCATCGCGCCTCGCGTCGCCTGCAACGTCATCGACCGGGCCATCCAGGTGCACGGCGGACTCGGCGTATGCGACGACATCCCGCTGGCCAAGATGTACGGCTGGCAGCGCGCGCTCAAGATCTTCGACGGGCCGGACCAGGTGCACCTGCGCTCGATCGCGCGCTGGGAGCTCAAACGGCCTCGGGCTGTGACTCTCCCATCATGATCGGAACGAGGATGTCCGCAAGGGCGGCCTCGACCTTGGCCACCGGGAGTCGGCTCAGCGAGCCTTCCAGCCATGCCGTCTGCGAGATGGGCAGCAGCGCGCCGAGGAAGTGATTGCCCAGCAGTCGCACGGCGTACTGCTCGCGGGCCTTGCGTGAACTGCGCGGCGGCCGTTCGTCCTCGGACAGGTAGTCGAACGCACGCTGAGCGTGCCGCTCCTGCCATGCCTCGTACAGACGACGCGACTGGGGCGTGGCACCGTTCAGGTGCAAAGTCAGGAAGCGCGCTTCTACCGGATGAGTCCGCCACCAGGCCCAGCCGGCGTAGATAACCTCACGCAGGGCCGCCTCGTCGAGGCGATCGGCGCTGGCGCGCACGCTGTCGATCATGGCGCTGAACCCGGTGAGGCAGTTCTCGAAGGCCTGATCGAACAGTTCCTCCTTGCCGCCGAAGTGGTAGTAGACAGCTGTCGGCGCGACGCCGCACTCCCCAGCGATGTCTTCGACGGTTGCTTCCGCATACGTCAGGCGCGAGAAGACGTTGGTCGCCGCACGCACGATCTCGCTGCGTCGCGAGGGTCGGTGCGCCGGTCGACCGGTGCCTCCTGCATCGACCTCGGAGCCCTCCGTCACCCTGTCTCCTCGCTCATCCGTTCACCGTCCTCACAGGCAGTCCTGTGGAAGGATGCTCGGATCATGTCAAAGACGCGCTCGTCCCGCCCGGCCAACCGGCCATCACGGCGGCACGAGATCCTCGAGGCAGCGGTCGATCTGCTGGCCGTACAACCCCCGGACGAGATCGCGGTGTCCGATATCGCCGCCCATTGCGGCATGACACCGGCCGCCTTCTACTACCACTTCGCGTCCAAGGACGAGATCCTCGACGAGATCGTCGCCGGATTCGCC
>JAPLBU010000405.1 GCA_026392575.1 Actinomycetota bacterium
ACGGGAGCCCCGCTCCTGCGTGGCGCCGCGATCGTGTCGTGGGCGAGTGCGCGCGGCCCCGTGTCAGGGCTCGGCGCCTTCTCGATCCCCATCCTGTTCGCTCCCGGTGAGCCGGTCCCCTTCCGTGACGTGATCCTCGCAACCACCTTCTGCGTCATCGTCATCACGCTGCTGCTGTCGCTGACCCTTGCGCCGCTGGCCCGGCTCATCGGCGTGCCGAAGGACGACGATGACGAGACGCTGCGTCGCGTGGATGTGCTGCTCGCACGGGCCTCGATCGAGCGGCTCAATGACATCGAGGCCGAGTCGGCCAACAACGGTCACCCGATGGATCCGGCGGCCGTTGATCGGCTACGCGAGGACGTCGAAGGGCGCATCCGCGTCGCGACCGACCCGGGCAACGTGTCCGGAACGCAGGAGCTTCGCACCGAGCAGGTCATCTCGACGGCACGGGAGATGGTGCGTGCCGAGCAGGAGGAGCTGATCCGACTGCGCGACGAGGAGGGGCTGCCGGATGCGATCGCACGCCCGATGCTCCGCGAGCTCGACATGCGCGCGCAGGCGCTGCGCGTTAGGCGGGGTTAGGGCTCGCTCGGCATCGTCCACGCGCGCAGCGCATCTGCCGTGGCTGATCGCAAGGACGCGGTCGGGTCGTGTGCATTCGCCTCGTTGAGGCCGATGGCGAAGGCGATGCCCATCTGCGCGAGTTCGGCTTCATCGAGGTCGACGCGTCCGCAGACCGCGATGCACGGCACGCCCCGCTCGGCGGCCAGGCGTGCCACGAATCCGGTGCCCTTGCCCAGCGTGCCCTGCAGATCTAGCGCGCCTTCGCCCGTGATGACCAGGTCCGCATCCGCGATCGCGTCGGCAAGCCCGATGGCAGACGCGATGAACTGGGCGCCGCTGACCACACGAGCTTCGAGGGTGGTGATCGCGGCGAAGGCGGTGCCTCCGGCTGCCCCGGATCCCGGCACCATCCGCGCTTCACGACCGGTGACGCGTGCCAGTTCCTGCGACCACGAGGTCAGGCCCGCCTCCAGCTGCTCGACCTGAGCCGCGTCGGCGCCCTTCTGCGGCGCGAAGACGGCTGCTGCACCCGTCGGTCCGAGGAGGGGGCTGGTGACATCTGTCGCGACGACGATGCGAACCCCTGCGAGCCGCGGGTCAAGGCCGGACAGGTCGATGTCGACGATGGACCCGAGCGATCCGCCGCCAGGGCGGACCGCCTCGCCGCGAGCATCGCGCAGGACGGCACCGAGGGACGTCAGCAGTCCGGCACCGCCGTCGGTGGATGCACTGCCACCCACGCAGATCACCAGCTCGTCGACTCCGGAGTCGAGAGCGGCGCTGATGGCATCGCCCAGACCCGCCGTACTGCTCGTCATCGGCTCGGGCCGACCCGCGGGCAGCCGCGCGAGACCGCAGGAGTCGGCGAGTTCGACGACGGCCACGCGGTTGCGGATAGCGAACGAGGACTCGACGGGTTCGCCAGTCGGGCCGCTGGTCGTGACGGGATGCCGGGTGAAGCCGGCCGACACGAGGGCATCGAGGGAGCCGTCGCCGCCATCGGCAAGCGGCCGCAGGAGTACTTCGGCAGAGGGCAGGGCATCTCGGACACCGGCCGCCATCGCGGCCGCGGCTCCCTCGGCCGTGAGCGTGCCCTTGAAGGCATTGGGGGCGAGGACGATCCGGCTGGGGGTCACATCACCTTCCCGACTGGCGCGCGCTGCATCGCCCGGGTGCGACAGGATGGGCGAGGGCGGTACCTGCCCCACCCAACCACCTGGAGGGCCACGTGTCCCGCACTCCGCTCGTCGATGCATGGCGTCGGGCCCTGGCGACCAAGCGCCGCCCGATGCAGGTTCCCGGGCACAAGATGCGGTACGCCGAGGGCGCTCCTGGCTGGGCGGCTGACCTCGTCGGCGACACGGTGGGCAGTGATGTTCCGCTCCAGGGCGGGGTCGACGACAACGCCTTCACCAACAAGTACCTGGAACAGGCGGAGACACTGTGGGCAGCGGCCGTCGGTGCCGATCACAGTCGCTTCCTGCTCGGTGGTTCGTCGCAGGGGAATATCGCGGCCCTGGGCACGGTCGCCGACATCGACGTCCCGATCGCCATTGACCGCACATCGCATCGCAGCACCCAAGCCGCGCTCGTGATCAGTGGCGCCCGGCCGGTGTGGATCTACCCGCGGCTGCATCCGGACTTCCACCTTCCGGTTGGGATGGAGGCGTCGAGTATCACCGACGTGACCGAGGACGTGAACGGCTTCTTCGCGACGTCGCCGTCATACATCGGCACCATCTCCGACGTGGCGAGCCTGGTCACTGCCGCGCGTGCGCGCAAGCAGCCGCTCATCATCGACCAGGCATGGGGTGCGCACCTGGACTTCCTTCCGGGCATGGGTGCGATGGCGCTCGGTGCCGACATCAGCGTCACGAGCGTGCACAAGGCACTCCTCGGATACTCATCAACAGCGGTGGTGAGCACGCACGATGGACTCGTCGTGCGCACGACCCTCGATCGCTGGGTCGACCTCACGACGACGACGTCGCCGTCCGGCACGCTGTTCGCGACGATCGACGGCACGCGGGCGGCGATGGAACGCGATGGCCAGGCTCGACTTGAACTCATCGCAGAACGCGGGCTGCCGCGTCGATCCGCTCAAGCTGACGCTGCTGCTGCCGGGCACCGGCGCCGACGGAGTGACCCTCGGGGCGGCCCTGTTCGATTTGGGCCATGGTCCCGAGTCGGCCGATCGGGACACGCTCGTCTTCACCGCGACGGTTGCGGACGAGCCGGAGTGGATCGTGGAGTTCGGGGAGCTGCTGGCGGCCCTGATCGAGTCGCACCGTGGCGACGCGCGACCGGCCTCGCCGCTGGCGGTGTGGCGGGTCGAGCCGGAGGTCGTCGTCACGCCACGTCAGGCGTTCTTCTCCGATCGGCGTCGCGTGCGGCTTGCCGACGCGGTCGGTGAGGTCAGTGCGGAGCAGTTCTGTCCCTACCCGCCCGGTGTTCCGCTGCTCGCCCCCGGCGAGCGTGTCACTCAGGAGAGCGTCGACGCGATCATCGCGGCGGGCAAGGTCGGCCGCGTGGCGTACAGCAGCGACCCGACGCTGCAGACGATCGAGGTCATCGAGCAGCTCTAGCCCTTGCGTTCGTCAGCCGGTGGCGTAGCGCAGGCCGGGCAGCGCCGCCTGCAGTGCGGCCGTCTGCTCGGTCGTCCAGCCCTCGGGGCTGACGGCGAGCGCGACCGCGACGGCCATGTTGGCGCTGTAGTTGTGCCCGACCTCCGGCGGCTCGCCACCGCTGATCAGGTCCATGCCGACCTGCAGGAACGTGATGATCGGGATCCAGCGCATATGCGTGTCGACACCCGGCCCGAGCGGCGCATCGAGCCAGTCCGGCCTGTTCAGCAGCAGGTCGGGGCTCCAGTAGACGACCGGGTCATTGGCATGAGCGGCGAACACGATGGTCGGCGGCGCCTTCTTCTCGTTGCCGTCAGGATCGTTCGCGCTGACGAGGACGCGCGTGATCGTGCCGTCGCCGACGATCGGCTCCCACGCCGGTCCGCCGGTGCGCGTCGCCTGCCACTGCTTCCACAGCACCGATTCGGCGGGCGGGCCGATCCACGCCACGTGTGGGATCTCGGCGGTGACGTCTTCGGGAGTCGCATCAGCCGTCCACGCACCCTGGGTTCCGAGTGAGCCGAGTGACTGGCCGAAGAGGATGAGCTCGGGTCGCTGGTCGGCGGGCTTGGCACGCCAGGCGGCGAGAACACCGTCGATCATGTCGCGGTTCTGCGTGATGGTGGTCTGCGGATCGACCACGAAGCCGATCCAGCTGGGCACCGCGGAGTACTGCACTGCGACGGTCGTGACATCGCCGTCGGTGACCGCCTCAAGGGAGTTGATCGCGTTGGGGTCGACCCAGCCGGTGCCCGTGACCCCGAAGATGGCGAGGTACTTGCGGCTCCAGGCATCGACTCGGTCGAGTTCCTGCACGGCGAGGTCGGTGCGCGCTTCGGGAGTGTCGCCCTGCTGCATGCCCACGTAGACGCGGACCGGCAACTGCGCCGGGCGGCTGGTGATCTGCTCGATGGCGGACGGCGTCATGGTGTGGCTGACGTAGAAGCGGCCCTCACGCCCGAGGGTGTCCCAGGGAGTGAGGCTCTGCTCGCTGCCGCTGTTCACTCCGAGGTCAGTGGCGGTCTGGCCCGACGTATCTGCATTGACGGTGTCGTACGAGCCGATGAGCCACCGAAGCGCCGACTGAATCGCGACGACCGCGATAAGGATGAGTACCGCTGCGACACCCAGCCGAATGATGGCGATGGTGCGGTGCACGGCGCTGGCCTGCCGGCTCGACACCCAGCGGTGCAGCGGTCCGCGGCGGCTGATGAGGGCAGCGATCTTGTTCGTGCCTACTCGGATACTGCGCCCGATGAGGAGCAGGACCGTGCTGATCACCGCGGTGAGCACGATCGCGACGACGGTTGACGGCAGCGCCGCGGGCATGTCGAGTGCGCTCTGCTGCTCGGCCTGCCAACCCACGGCGATCGGCGTGAACGCGAGTGCTGGCAGCCAGAACAGCGCGAGCACGACGATGACCAGCCAGCGCGGCATCTGCCAGCGCCCGAGGGCCGGGATCTTCCGCAGCGCCCAGCCGATCGTGGTGCCGATCGCGTACCCGGTCAGGGTGCCCAGGGCGGTGAGCAGGAGCAGGAACATCAACGAATGGGGGAGCAGCGATGGCGTGAGCGCGTTCGCGTAGCCGATGGCCCCGCCGATGAGCCCGGCAACGCTGGGCAGGCGCCATACGACGCGATGTCGGGTGACGTCGAGGGTTCCCGCGGGGGCCGTCATCCCGCGAGTGTAATCGCGGCGTGCAGTCGCGCCAACGGAACTCTCGGCCATGATGGGTTCATGACTGACACCTTCGACGCCGTGACTGCAGACCTCCGCTACACCGACCTGCCGGCGGAGAAGTGCCCGGCTGGCGCCATCGCGACCGGGGTGACGATGCTGGCCTCGACGGACGCTCTGGAAGTGGGCGTGTGGGAGCACCCGGTCGGCACATCGACGGATGTCGAGACGGACGAGGTGTTCGTCGTGCTGTCCGGGCGAGGTCGCGTCACGCTGGACGATGGACGCGTGCTCGAACTCTCGCCCGGCGTTGTCGGCGTGCTGTCGGCCGGCACGGCTACGACCTGGGAGATCGACGAGGCGCTGCGCAAGGTGTGGGTCGTCGAGCGCTAGAGCGCTACCCGATTGCCAGGGCGTCCAGCTCGGCCTTCGTCGCGTCGTCGAGCTGGACGAGTGCTGCGGCGCAGTTCTCCTCCAGGTGGTGCACCGAACCCGTGCCCGGGATCGGCAGCGTCACGGGCGAGTGACGCAGCAGCCACGCGAGCGCAACCTGCCCCGGCGTTACACCAAGTCGTGCCGCACCATCGGTGAGTGGGCTGTCGGGCCCGAGGAGCGCGCGGTTGCCGAGCGGGAACCACGGGATGAAGCCGATGCCCTCGGCCTCGCTGAATCGCAGCAGCTCCTCGCTGCTGCGATCGCCGAGGTTGTAGAGGTTCTGCACGCTGACGACATCGAAGTGCTCGCGCGCGGCCTTCACCTCATCGACAGAGACCTGGGACAGGCCGATGTGGCGGATCAGGCCCTCGCGCTGGAAATCAGCGATGACTCCGAACTGCTCCGCCATCGGCACGTGCGGATCGATGCGGTGCAGTTGCCACAGGTCGATGCGCTCGACGCCGAGGCGACGTAGCGACATCTGCACGCACTGGCGCAGATACTCAGGGCGGCCAACGGGCTCCCACTGGTCAGGCCCCTGCCGAGTGAGTCCGCCCTTGGTCGCGATGATCACGTCGTCGTAGGGATGAAGGGCCTCGCGGATCAGGTTCTCGCTGACATCGGGGCCATACGCATCGGCGGTGTCGATGAAGTCGACACCGAGCTCGACGGCACGTCGGAGCACCGCGATCCCGAAGCCAAGGCGCCGCACGGTCAGTGGATCCGAGCCTCCGGCGCCGAACGTGAAGGTGCCACTGGACAGGACGGGCTGCGTCGCAGAATCGGTCATGGGGACATTCAACTCCGTGGCTTCGCGTCGCGAATCACCGAGACGGTCGCCGGGCCCGGTCACTCGTGAGGATCCTCGGCGGATCGCTCGGCCAGGAACTCATCGACCACCGAGCGGCCGGGTCTTGGCGAGATCCGTGACCGGGCCCGTCGCAGGGCGTGTTCCTGCATGGTGGATCGTTTCCGTGAGTCGACCCTCAAGGTCCACGGTCCCTGAGTGTCTGTCGGTGGGAGTGTCACCCCACGAGTGTGGGAAGTGTGGGACACCTTGTCAATCGTGGGCGCGATCGAAGGGTGCCTGCCTGTTGGTGCTTACCCCCGTGCGAAGGCGTGCACGATATGCAGTTCCGAGCGGCGCGGCGGCTCGGCCAGCAATGACTCGACCGCGTCGTAGGCCCGCTGCACGGTCTCGAGGATGATCACCGCGTTCGGCTCAACCTCCTGGAAGTCCTGAGCGAACGACTCATGCAGGGCGATCACATCGTCGACATGGCCGAGTCTGGCCAGCATGCTCATCTCCACGAGGGAAGCCTCCCCGATGTGCGGCGCCTGGATCTCCGTGTCCATCGCGTACAGCGCCAGCAACTCGAGTTCGTTGCGCTCGGGTGCCTTGGCCAGATGCGGCTCGAGCGCGTCGATGACCTCCGCGAAGAAGGGCAGGCTGGCGAGATCCTCAGCAGCCTCGGCGCTCTCGTAGATGCCGACTCCATGGATCAGGTCCTGCGCAGGCTCACCGGCGATGATGGCGAGGGAGAGATCCTCGATCTCATCCTCGAGCCGGTTGACGAAGTCGAGATACGCCTCGAGTGCCTGCTCGTAGTGGCCGGGGCGAGTGGTGAGGGTGAGTTCGACGACGACGGGCACGATGCCTCCAGATCTGGGGTGAGGAGTCAGAGGCTAGCGGTCCGTTTCGACAGGCGTGTCATGCATCAGGCGGACCCAAACACGAAGGACGTGGCCCCGGCAGGATTCGAACCTGCGACACAGGGTTCAGGAACTCCCGTTCCCGCGCGTTGCCACCAAGAATCCTCGCCATCCGCGAGTCCTTGTATCGTGTATCGTATCGCGTTACACTGATGTGGTGATCGTAAGCTTCCGTCACAAGGGCCTGCAGGCACTATATGAACGTGACTCGATCAAGGGCGTGCAGGCAGCCCACGCTCCCAAGCTCCGCCGCATCCTGTCCGCTCTGGACACCGCTGAGGGACCGCGGGATCTCGACATACCGGGCTTCCGGACTCACCCGTTGTCCGGCAAGCTCGCCGATCACTGGTCAGTGTGGGTGAACGGCAACTGGCGCGTCACCTTTCGCTTCATCGATGGTGATGTGGAGCTCGTGGACTATCAGGACTACCACTGAGGAGTGTGGACAGCATGAAGAATCCCGTGCACCCGGGCGCCATCCTGCGGGAGGACGTCCTGGCCGAACTCGGTGTTTCCGTCTCTGATGCGGCGCAGAGCCTTGGCGTCGCTCGGGTGACCCTGAGCCGGGTCATCAACGAGCACGCACGCATCTCGCCCAATCTCGCCCTGCGCCTCGAGGCCGCCGGGGTCGGTACGGCGCGGGCGTGGCTGGCGATGCAGACCGCGCGTGATCTGGCCGAGGAGCGCGCCGCAGGAGTACCCAAGGTCCGCAAGCTCGGCACTGTCGCCTAGGAGCCATGGTTCGGCACTGTGTCTGGTGGCCCCGGCAGGATTCGAACCTGCGACACAAGGTTTAGGAAACCTCTGCTCTATCCCCTGAGCTACGGGGCCGGGGGATGCGACAAAGGCCCAGCCGAAGGAAGAGTCTAAGGAAGAGCCAAACCCCTAACGATCTGGGATGGTTCCGGCCCTCGTTGATTTGCCACGGCAGGGAGGCCTCTGGCTTGTCGGGCCCCGGACGCAAGGTCCGCTCATTCGACGACGACATTGTGGCGAGCGGACACCTCGACCGTGCGGTCACGATCGAGTACCACACCCTTCCGAAGCCATGGTACCGCCTGTAGTACTATTAGAGTGTGCCTCCGGTTCCCAAGGTTGTCGACGCAATGCGCCGCAATCCAAGGAACGTGCGGTACGCGGACCTTTTCAGAGTCTGTGCGCACTACTTCGGGCCGGCTCGTAGCAGCGGGTCTTCCCATGCGGTGTTCAAGACTCAGTGGGCAGGTGACCCACGGGTGAACATCCAGAACGACCACGGCAAGGCCAAGGAGTACCAAGTTCGCCAAGTACTCGCAGCGATAAGCAAGTTGGAGGAATCAGATGGCAACTAAGCGCAAGACCCTGCCGTCCGCGGATCATTACAGCTATCGACTGGCGTGGTCGGCGAAGGATGAGGAGTTCGTCGCGACCGTCGTCGACTACCCATCGCATTCGTGGCTTGCAGATACGCGTGAGGGTGCTTTGGACGGGTTGACCTCTGTGGTTGAGGAGGTTCTGCGGGACATGCTCGCCGAAGATGAGGAGATCCCGACTCCCTGGGATGAGCGCACGTTCTCAGGCAAGTTCAACCTTCGCCTTGGGCCGGACCTGCATAAGAAGGTCGCCCTTGAGGCGGCTGAACGTCACGAATCCATGAACACCTACGTCATCAAGCAGCTTGGACTGATGGAGGCGTAGTCGCCGCGAAAGTGCGAGCTGGGGTCCACGGTCTCGTACCGAAGCTCGTTGCCCTGCCGCCCCGTGACCCGGATCTCCGCCTGGAAGCCCAACTCTGCAAGTGCGTCCTGAAGCTCCTTGGTCCTGTCCACGTAATCCCCCTGTCTGCTTCCAGGACATGCTCCCGCGACGGACGGACGGACGGTCGGCACGCTAGCGTGCGGCCGTGACCCCCGAGGACGCGGTGCTGGCCGCCTGCGATGCCGCACTGGACGAGCGAGACATCGTCACCGATCCCGACATCCTCGGCTCGTATGTCCGCGATCGCTCGACGGGGTCTGCGGCGGGGGAGCCCTTTGCGGTCGTCTTCCCGCGGACGACTGAGCAGGTGTCGGCGATCATGACGGCTGCGCATGCGAACCGGGTGCCCGTCGTCCCGCGAGGTGCGGGCTCTGGTCTGTCGGGTGGCAGCAACGCGATCGATGGATCGCTCGTCGTTTGCCTGGAGCGCATGACCGATGTGCTCGAAGTGAACGCGACCGACGGTTACGTCGAGACGCAACCCGGGATCATGAACACGGAGCTTCGCGACCATGTGAAGGAGCGCGGTCTCTGGTACGCGCCGGACCCGGCGAGCAAGGACTTCTGCTCGATCGGTGGCAACGTCAACACCAACGCCGGCGGCCTGTGCTGCGTCAAGTACGGGGTGACGCGAGATGCGGTCATCGGGCTTGAGGTGGTGCTCGCCGACGGCCGGATCACCCGGCTGGGTCGCCGCACGATCAAGGGCGTTGCCGGCTACGACCTCACCGGGATGATGGTGGGCAGCGAAGGAACGCTCGGCATCGTGACGATGGCGCGGCTGCGCCTGCGTCCCCTTCCCCCGCCGGCGACGACCGCCGTGGCGGTTTTCGACGATGTCGCGAGCGCTGGAAGAGCGAGCGCCGCGATCATGGCCGAGCTCACGCCGAGCATGCTCGAGCTGATGGATCAGCAGACCATCCAGGTCGTCGAGGCGTGGCGCCCGATGGGCTTGGACGTCAACGCGGGCGCGCTGCTTGTCGCGCAGACCGATGCCGGTCACGGTGCTGCGGTGGCGGATGCGGACCGGCTCATCGAGATCTGCGAGCAGTTCGGGGCGCGCGAGGGCTACCGGTCGGAGGACGAGGAGGAGTCGGAGATGCTCCTCGGTGCCCGACGCATGGCGATCCTCGCGATCGAGGACCTCGGCGACTGGCTGCTCGACGATATCGCTGTGCCGCGGTCCAGCCTTGCCGAGGCAATGGTGCGGATCCAGGACATCGCGCAGCGTCACGATGTGAGGATCTGCACGTTCGGCCATGCGGGCGACGGCAATCTTCATCCGACGATCGTCACCGAGCGTGGCGACGAGGCGGCCGGTGCTCGTGCGCTGCTGGCCTTCGACGACATCCTCGAGGTGGCTCTCGCGCTCGGCGGGACGGTGACCGGCGAGCACGGTGTCGGGAACCTCAAGCAGCGGGCTCTCGGCCGGGAGCTCGATGTGGTGGCGGCCGACCTCCACACAAGGGTCAAGCAGGCGTGGGATCCGGAGAACATCCTCAACCCTGGCAAGTCACTGCCGCTCTGGTAGCCAATCGCGCTGTCCCCAAATCGGGTGGATTGCGGCGGATGGGAGCATTCTGGCGCTAACGTGCGGCCATGCCACGATTCCTGATG
>JAPLBU010000078.1:0-4469 GCA_026392575.1 Actinomycetota bacterium
CATCTTCGTGAAGGCATCCTCGACCGAGTCGAGGGCGATCTCCTCGGAGACGAATCGCTCGAGCGGCAGACGCCCTTGCAGGTAGAGGTCGATGAGCATCGGGAAGTCGCGGCTCGGTAGGCAGTCGCCGTACCAGCTTGACTTCAGCGAACCACCGCGGCCGAACACGTCGAGCAGGGGTAGCTCGATGGTCATGTCCGGAGTCGGAACGCCGACGAGGACCACGGTGCCCGCGAGGTCGCGTGCATAGAACGCCTGCTTCCACGTCTCCGGAGTGCCGACGGCATCGATGACGACGTCGGCGCCGTTGCCACCGGTGAGGGCCTGGATGGCCGAGACCACATCCGCCTCTTGCGCGTTGATCGTGTCGGTTGCGCCGAACTCCCGGGCGCTGGCGAGCTTGCGATCGTCGATGTCGACGGCGATGATCCGCGTCGCACCCGCAAGACGCGCCCCGGCGATCGCGGCGGCACCGACGCCACCGCAGCCGATGACGGCAACCGAATCACCGCGCCCGACACCGCCGGTGTTGATCGCCGCACCGAGACCGGCCATCACGCCGCAGCCGAGGAGTCCGGCGACCGCGGGTGACGCAGCGGGATCGACCTTCGTGCACTGGCCCGCATGCACGAGGGTCTTCTCGGCGAAGGCGCCGATGCCGAGGGCGGGGGAGAGTTCCGTGCCGTCCTCGAGGGTCATGCGCTGGGATGCGTTGTGCGTGTTGAAGCAGTACTGCGGCTCACTGCGGAGGCAGGCGCGGCAGTTGCCGCAGACGGCCCGCCAGTTGAGGATGACGAAGTCGCCGGGGGCGACATCGGTGACGCCCTCCCCGACCTCCTCGACGATGCCACTCGCCTCGTGACCCAGCAGGAACGGGTAGTCCTGGCTGATGCCGCCCTCGCGGTAGTGCAGGTCGGTGTGGCACACCCCGCAGGCGAGCACCCGCACGAGCGCCTCACCGGGACCGGGGTCCGGGACGACGATGGTGACGAGTTCGACGGGGGCACCCTGCGAGCGGGCGATCACACCTTGGACGTGATGCGGCATGGGAGTCCTTCCTGATGCGAGGGGTATTGCGAATGATGCCCTGTCAGGCGGGCTGCGTGCTGTGGTTTGGGATGGCCTTCGGGATTGCCAGGCAGGCCAGTCCGGCGAGGAGGGCGAGTCCGCCGGCAACCAGCCAGGCGGTGAGATAGTCACCGGACATGTCGCGCATTGCGCCCGAGACGGTTGCGGCGACGGCCGCCCCGACCATGTGCGCGGCGAACACCCAGCCGAAGACGACCGCCCCGGCCTCGACGCCGTAGATCTGCCGGCACAGCGTGGCGGTGGGGGGCACGGTGGCGACCCAGTCCAGGCCGAACAGGATCATCACGACGATCAGCGGCGGCTCGACATCCGGGCCGATGATGATCGGCAGCGCGATGAGCGCGATACCGCGCAGTCCGTAGTAGAAGAACAGGAGCAACCGAGGGTTGAAGCGGTCGGTGAGCCAACCCGAGCCGATCGTTCCGATGATGTCGAAGATGCCCACGACGGCGAGCAGGCCTGCGGCGGTCGTGGGGCCCATGCCGTGGTCGTGCATGGCCGGCACGAAGTGGGTGCTGATGATCCCGTTGGTCGTCCAGCCGCAGATGAAGAAGGTCCCGGCGAGCAGCCAGAAGGCTCGGGTGGACGCGGCGCTCTTGAGGGTGGTGAGCGCCGTCCCGGCGGCCTGCCAGCCACTGCCGGTCGTGTTGCGGCTGAGTTCCTCTGCAGTCGGCTCACCGGTGGCTCCGTAGGGACGCAGGCCCACGTCGGAGGGCCGGTCACGAATGACGATGAGCACCAGCGGGATCGTGATCAGGGAGAGGCCGGAGATCGCCAGGGATGCCCACCGCCAGCCGTGCAGGTCGATGGTCCGGGCGATGAGAGGGAGGAACACGAGCTGCCCGGTCGCGAATGCCGTGCCGAGGATGCCGAGGACCAGACCGCGGCGGTGGGCGAACCAGCGGTTGGCGATGAGGGCGGCGAGGACGAGTGCCGTGGAACCAGCACCGAGACCGACGAACACGCCCCACAGCAGCACCAGTTGCCAGGACTGGTTCATGAAGACGGTGAGGCCGGTGCCGAGGGCGATCAGGCCCATCGCCCCAGCGACGATATTCCGGATGCCGAAGCGCTCCATCAACGCCGTGGCGAACGGCGCCGTCACGCCGTAGAACACGAGGTTGACGGAGACGGCGAGGCTCGTTGCCGCGCGACCCCAGCCGAACTCGTCCTCGAACGGGACCACCATGACCCCGAAGGACGATCGGAAGGCCGCTGAGGAGATCAGGACGAGGAACGTCACGCCGGCGACGAGCCAGGCCCGGTGGATGCGGATCGTCACGCCCGAAGGATATGCGCCGACTCTGCCGACAGCCTTGCTGCGCGGGCTACGGGTGTGGTGGGGTGATGGCGGGGGTCTGACCAAGAGGAGCAGCCAATGCCCGGTAACGGAACGAAGCAGGATCCCTGGCAGCTGACCACGGCCCCCGGCACGTCGTCGTACACGATGTTCCGCGACGACTCCGCCGATCCGCCCGTGCTGGTGTGTCAGGTGGGATCGACGAAGCTGATGTATGACCTGCGTGCCATCGATGATCTGCACGCGATGCTTGTCGCGGCTGGCGACTGGGTCCCGCTCGGTGTAGCGGACGAGAAGAAGGATGCCGCGCCCGGCAGCGTGGAGGCGTGGGGTCGCTCCGATGACAATCCGGTCGGTGGCTGGTACGGGCTGCGCAAGGGTTACCGCGGGAGATTCGGCATGTACCTGCCGCCGCTCCTCGAGGAACTAGGGCTCGTCGAACTCGAGCACAACCCGCGCAACAACCGGGTCCGCGCACTCTCGTCGTCGGCTCCGCCAGTCCACAGGTAGTCGAACGAACTGTCGGTCGGCCACAGGGCGGTGCAGGGACCTTTCGCGCGGCGCTGGGTGGCGGCAGCCTGCAGATCAGCCGGGATCCGCCCGGGGGCACAGGCAGGAGCACACCATGAACGACATCACCTTCCCGCTCGTCGGAAACGTGGTCAACGACGTCGAGCTGCGGTTCACCAAGTCGGGGGAGCCGGTGGCCTCCTTCCGCGTCGCCGCGGGCACCCGGCGCTTCGATCGGATCAATGGTCGGTGGGTCGACGGCGATACCCACTATTTCAGTGTGTCCTGCTGGCGTGGACTCGCACACAACGTCGTGCAGACCCTGACCAAGGGCATGCCCGTCATCGTCTTCGGTCGACTGCGCAGCCGTGAGGTGCAGCGGCCCTGCACCGACCACACCCACACGGTCCGGTACTTCGACATCGAGGCGTCCTCGGTGGGTCCGGATCTGGCCCGCGGTGTGGCCACCTTCACTCGGGTCAAGCGTGAGGCGGTCGTCGAGAGCGAGCGGCGGGCCCTGGCGGACGCGATTGTCGAGGCCGGCCTCGATCACGGCGAACTCGTCGACACAGAGACCGGCGAGATCCTCGAGGACGTGAGTGCGCCGGCCGCGTGACGGTCGGATGGCCGAGGTGTTGACTCAGGATCCGGCATGCTTGCATAATGCAAGCATGCCGAACATCCTCGTCCGCGATGTTCCCCCCGAGGTCCATGCCCAGCTGCTCCTGAACGCGCGGTCTCGGGGCCAGTCCCTTCAGCAGTTCCTGCAGGAAGCCCTCGCCGAGATTGCGCGCCGGCCTCGGGCTTCCTGGACATCGCAGCAGGCGGTCGATGAGATCGAGCGGTGGGCCAGGGAATCAGCGGTCCCGGGTGCGTCCACGGCTGACGGGATGACCGGCGCCGACCTCATCAGGGAGATCAGAGGGCCGGTGGCCGATGGCGACCGGCTCTAACGTCGTGCTGGATGCCTCGGCGTTCGTCGATCTGGGGGCCGCGGCTGCGGTTGGCGCAGGCCTGGCTCGTGCCGGGCACCTTCGATGCGGAGGTCATCAGTGCCTTCCGCCGGCGTCGTCAACGGGATGACGATCCACCGCGGGTGCTCGCTGAACTGCCGCACATCCTCGAGTCTGCTCCGCTGACCCGGGTGGTCACCGCGGCGCTGAATCGGCGGATCGTGGAACTGCACCCCAATATGTCGTCGTTCGATGCCGGATACGTAGCGCTGGCGGAGGCGCTCCAGCTGCCTCTCCTGACAACGGATGGCCGGCTGGCGCGCGCTCCGGGCTCCCGATGCCGGATCGAGTTGCTGGCTGGCTGACGCAACCTGAGCCGCCAGTAGGCTCTGGCCCATGGCTGAGTTCATCTATACCCTCCGCAAGGCACGCAAGGCCCACGGCGACAAGGTCATCCTCGATGACGTCACGCTGTCGTTCCTGCCCGGCGCCAAGATCGGCGTCGTGGGGCCGAACGGTGCCGGCAAGTCCAGCCTGATCAAGATCATGGCGGGCATCGACGAGGTCTCCAACGGCGATGCGCTGCTCCACGAGGGTTTCACGGTCGGCATCCTCAT
>JAPLBU010000078.1:4536-5057 GCA_026392575.1 Actinomycetota bacterium
CCCGATGCCGACTACGACACCCTCCTCGCCGAGATGGGTCGGCTGCAGGAGGACATCGATCACCGAGGTGCGTGGGATCTCGACGCGCAGCTCGAGCAGGCGATGGACGCACTCCGCTGCCCGGCCGGCGATGCCGATGTGTCCGTGCTCTCGGGCGGCGAGAAGCGCCGGGTGGCGCTGTGCAAGCTGCTGCTGCAGCAGCCCGACCTGCTGCTGCTCGACGAACCCACCAACCACCTCGACGCCGAGAGCGTGCAGTGGCTCGAGCAGCATCTCGAGAAGTACCCCGGCACCGTCGTTGCCATCACCCATGATCGCTACTTCCTCGACAACGTCGCCCAGTGGATCCTGGAGATCGACCGCGGCAAGTGCTACCCCTACGAGGGCAACTACTCCACGTACCTGGAGAAGAAGGGCAAGCGCCTCAACGTCCAGGGTAAGAAGGACGCCAAGCTGGCCAAGCGGTTGAAGGCCGAGCTGGAGTGGGTGCGTTCCAACGCCAAGGCCCGGCAGGTCAAGAA
>JAPLBU010000042.1 GCA_026392575.1 Actinomycetota bacterium
ATCCCCATCGCCAAGTCCGTCGCCGTCCGTAACGCAGACGCCATCCCCATCGCCGAGTCCGTCGGCCTCGACATCCTTGGTGCCCGAGCAACGGCTGGCACCTGCGGGTCCCAAGATCTGCTGGTCGACCAAGGTGCGCATTCTGGCGGTCAATGCGGCCACCGGAAAGGTCCTCTTTGACGAGACGGATACGCGCACGATGTGGTTCCTGGACACCACGTGGGTGGAGGAGTTCAAGGCCAGCAAGGGGGTGATCGTGAAGGTCACGGTCACGCACGGGAAGTCTTCAACCAGTGGCTCGATCACAATGCCGGACGTACCGGGAGCCGTTGAGAACCTGACCGTCGCGGACGTCACCCACAACTCCGGCACCCTGAGATGGGACAAGCCCGCTGCCAACGGGGGCCGCGCGATTCAGCACTATCTGGTGGGATGCAGTGGTGCCACGCCCATGGAGGTCACGGGAACCTCCGTGGCACTCACGGGGCTGACCTCGGACCTGCGATACGACTGCACGGTGCGGGCGAAGAACGAAATTGGCCCGGGCGATGCCAAGGCCATCAGTTTCATGACATCGGCTGCGCCCTATGCGCCGACACCGCCGCGTGCAGTGAAGGTCATCTTCATCCCCGGCCAACAGGCGATCGCTACCGATTGGCAGCCGCCAGCGGACAGCGGGCGCGTTCCGATCACCGGCTACGCCTCGCGGATCAACTGGACCGACGGTGACGGGGTCTCCCGCTCTGAGTCCTACGAGGGGACGATGTCGAGTGTCGTCTGGAAGATCACGCCGCTGCCGGCCACGCGATACGCGGTGGTCGTTACGGCGAAGAATCAGGCCGGCCTGGTTTCCGAAGCTGCAGTCGGGTCGTTGCGCACGCCGCTGAAGCCGATAGCGCGGCCAGATACGGCACCGTCGAAGCCCTTGGGGCTCGAGATTCGGGCTGTCACGCACAACGAAATGGCAGTTGTCTGGCAGCCACCGAGCAGCGATGGGGGCAAGCCGCTCACGTACTACCTGGTCGAGTGGTCAAGGGTTGGCGACGAGACGAAGCGCTCGGCCATGCTGACGGCGGATGAAATGACGATGACTCTGGTGGGTTTGGAGCCCGGGACTCGCTACACGGTGGCCGTGAAGGCACTCAACAAGGAGGGGGCGTCTCCGGCCGCAACTGCTGTCGGCGAGACCACGGCCAAGCCGGCTCCCGAGCCAGTCAAGCCGGATGCCCCCGAGAATGTTGCGGTTCTGGCGCGCTCGACCGACTTCATCGGGCTGACGTGGCGACCGCCGGCCAAGGATGGCGGTGCTCCGGTCATCGGCTATTCGGTCACCGATGAATCGGGTCGGATTGCTCAGGGCTGTCACATTCGCGGCACGGACGTCGACGGATCCGACGCCGGCGCCTGATGTGCCGACCGCGCCACGCGACCCGACAGTGGTGTCGACGACGAAGTCGAGCATCGCGTTGACGTGGCGTGAGCCGGAGAGCGATGGGGGCACCCCGATCACCGGGTATTCCGTCAACTACGGCGGTGACGTCAGTCTCGAGACGCAGGCGACGTCGATCGTCCTTGAGGGCCTGCAGCCTGCGACGAGGTATCCGATCTCCGTGGCAGCCATCAATGACATGGGCCCCGGGCCGATCGTCACTATCGCGGCCACCACCACGATCGATCCCGTGCCACGGCCGGTTGCGCCGAGTGTGCCGCGTGATGTTCAGGTCACCGGTGTGACGTCGTCGAGCATCGCGCTCGACTGGCGGGTACCGGCGGCTGATGGTGGGGCACCAATCGTCGGGTACAGCGTGGGCATCGCCGGTAGCACGCCGTTCGTCGTGACGGAGACGGCCGCCCTGATCAGTGGCCTGGAATCGAACCGGGTCTACACCCTTGAGGTGCAGGCGCTCACAACCGTCGACGTGTCAGCGGTCGTCAGCGTGACAGGCCGGACGGCCTCTGTGGCACCCGCCCCGAGCCCGGCTCCGACGCCGTTCAGTCCGCCGAAGCCAGGTGGCAATACCGATGGCTCGCTTGATCTCGACGGTCGGGCAGCGACGGTACGTCAGACGTCACCTGGCAAGTGGCCGAAGGCCACCGGTCTGGCAGCTGGCGCGGTTCTGCCGATTGAGACGAAGCCGGGCTTCGTCACCAACGCCGGTCAGCTGGCCAAGCTCGGAGTCACCTACAGGTCGCCGAGTATCAAGGCCGTGGAGATCCGGCTGAATCCCAGGAACGACACGTACACGATGAAGGCGACGCTGAAGCCGGGAACGGTGTCCGGTGCGGTTGTTCTCTCGGTGGATGCTCCGGCGGTCACGGTCGGTGGGAAGAAGTACGAGCCGTTGACGGCCAGTAACCGGTTCATCGTCAAGCGCATTCTGTGGCAGACGCAGTAGAGGCGGCCGAACATGAGGAAGCACCTTCTTGCTCTGCTGGCTGCGGCGGCTTTGGGGGCGCTAGTCCTGGTGCCCCCGGCCAGCGCGGATCCACGCCTTGATGGCGGCATGCTGGGGAGGCAGCCGCAGGCGATAGCCATGAGCGCGATTCCGCCGACGTCGGTCGATCAGACAGTGGCAATCGAGGCTTCGGCCACGTCGCTGCTGCCTGTCGAGATCGCCCTCTCGGGCAACTGTGCATGGCGGCAGCTGCTCGGCGGTTCAGTCGTTGTCGCAACAGATCGAGGCGATTGCACCATCACAGCAGATCAACCGGGGGACCGGTTCTGGCTGCCGGCGCCGACCGTCCAGCAGACCTTCGCGTTCCTGGGCGGCGAAGCGGGGGTGCGCATCGTCGTGGGTGGGCCACAGTGGCTGCTGGCTGCGCAGGGGCTGCCCCTCGACGCCCCGATCAACGTCACGAGCGACGATCCCTCGGGAGTGGCTCCCAGCGGAACCGTGACCGTGCGGATCGACGTGCCTCCCGGTGCGCCACCGTGCCCGGCGTGCCAACAGGTGTCCGCCATGCTGGATGAAGGCGGCCACGCCATCGCTCGCTTCCCGGGTGAGATGACGTCGGCGATGCCAGCGGGTGGCTACGTCCTCATCGTCGAATATGCCGGTGACCTCCGCTACGCGAAGGGCAGCCTCACGGTTCCCAACGTCAAGATCGTGCCTCCCGGTCAGGTGATCAGTGGTTCCGCTCCCGTCGTGGTCTCGGTGGGCGATTCCTACATCTCGGGCCAGGGCGGACGCTGGGCCGGGAACGCGCTCAGTTCGCTGACTTCGGATCTCACCGATGTCGGTGCGGACACTTATCTTGATGCCGGCAGCAAAGAGGCGATTGATGGATGCCACCGTGCCAAGTACTCCGAGATCCACATTGACCAGGCCGGGGCCGATGTCGCCAGCGTGAATCTCTCGTGTGGTGGGGCCGAGACCTCCACACGAATGAAGGACGGGAAGTTCAAGCCCGGCCTGGATTTCTGGCAGGACGAGAATGCTGGTTGGCGTGGGCAGGCGCTT
Organism: Actinomycetota bacterium; assembly: GCA_026392575.1. Classification (GTDB taxonomy): domain Bacteria; phylum Actinomycetota; class Actinomycetes; order S36-B12; family S36-B12; genus UBA10649. The sequence goes on from JAPLBU010000042.1 coordinate 3,462, forward strand.
GAGCTCTATCGCCTCGCATCGGCCAATCCCGGTCGGATCCGCATGGTCGCCCTCTCGATCGGCGGCAACGACTTCCAGTTCGAGGATGTTGTCCGTACCTGTGTCAAGCAGTTCCTCATGCCGAGGGCTCGCCCCTGCGTGCAGTTGGAGCGCGTGACGGATCTCTTCGCGCAAGCGAATGTCGAACGCCAGTTGAAGAGCATCACGGATGCGATCCGCAATACCAATGATGCGATGACCGAGGCCGGCTACACATCCCAGCAGTGGGACCTTGTCGTGCAGGACTATCCGTCCCCGATCCCCAGCGATCCCGCCCGCGTGCGGTACGGCGAGGTGTACGCCCGGCAGCTCATCGGCGGCTGCGGCATGTTCAACGCCGACATGAAGTACGCCAATGACACGGCGCTGCCGACGATCAATAGGACCGTGCGACAGGCGTTGGCCGCTGCGAGTCTGCCCAATGGGCATTTCCTCGACCTGTCCAACGCGTACGTAGGCAACCGGCTGTGCGAGAAGGGCGTGGATCTCGTCGGCGGGAAGTGGCCGGTGAAACGGTGGACCGACGCAAACGCTCTGGCTGGCTCGGAGTGGGTTACGGCCATACGTGCGGAATCGATGGTTCACGGCCCGTACGACATCGGCGAGTCCCTGCACCCCAACTACTGGGGCGGCCTTGTCAATCAGGCGTGTCTCAAGCTCGTGTTCAACGCAGGCAGCGTGCGCGGCGGTGCCTGTGTGCGAGCAGAGGGGATCTACCCGAACCTCGACGGAGACAACCGGACGTACCCGGTGATGGCACTCGTGGACGTCGACGCGGCACCGAACGCGGACGCCCGGCCGACGCGCGCCGTTCGCTAGGCGTGCGGCGGGCTGGCCGATCTGGAGGGACGGTTCGCACAAAGAAAGCACGCCCGGAGGGGCCCGCGGAGTGCACCTCGCGCCAACTCGGATGGCAGGATGCCACGCGTGGCCGACACGACTTCGGAAGAACCCTGGGCAGGCGGACGG
>JAPLBU010000407.1 GCA_026392575.1 Actinomycetota bacterium
GACGGCGGACTTGCCGCAGTAGGAGCCGATCTCCAGTAGCGGTCCGGCGCGGCCGCCGTCGAGCCCGGCGTCGTGCAGGGCCATTCCTTCGTCATCCGGCATGAACCCCTTAGCCGCGCGGGCCACGGCGAGTGCGTCAGGTCGCATCGTGCATCGCCAGGAAGGCGTCGAGTGGCACGGCCGCGATGGCCTGCCCGATGACATCGAGCGGCAGGTCGTCGAGGCGGCGGAAGCGCACGCACGACTTCCCGATGTCCATGCGCTTGCCGGTGGCTCGGTAGGCGTCCTCGAACCGGGCTCGCACGGGCTCGCTGCCGTAGATGGCGCTGAGGTAGACGGCCATGTAGTTCTTCTGGGAGGCAAGTGCTGCGTAGGCAAGCGGCTGCCCGTTGTAGGTGTCCGGGCAGGTGGTGAGCGGCACCTCGTAGGTGATCATCCCCCAGCTCATGGTTTCGGTGATCCCGGCCGGGAGATTGTCCAGGATGACCTGCCGAACGGCGGAAAGCGCGTCCCGTCGGTCTGGGGGCAGGGCGGCCAGGTACTCGTCGACGGTGGCCGCCTCACTGCGCATGCGCGCAACGGTAGCCCCGGTCGTGCCAGACTTGCATCCGTTCCGCCGAAGCACTTAGGGTTACCTCACTAAGGGTAGCCTTAGTGAACATCGACATCTGGGAGCCGTACGTGTTCAGCAGTTTCCTTATCGGCCTGCGAGAGGGCCTAGAAGCGGCGCTTATCGTGGCCATCCTCGTGGCGTACCTGGTTCGCACGGGGAACGGCCATGCCGTCAGGCGGGTCTGGCTCGGGGTCGCTGCGGCGCTCGTGGTCTCGATCCTGATCGGAATCGTGCTCGTCCTGATCGACGAGTCCCTCGGGGAGACCGTCGAGCCTGCCTTTGCCGGCACGATGTCCCTTGTCGCCGTCGGGCTCATCACGTGGATGATCTTCTGGATGGCCACGCGAGCCAAGGGGATCAGCGCTCACCTCCATGGCGAGATGGATCGCGCCCTGGCTACCAGCACGGTTGCCGTCGCCTTCGTCGCCTTCGTCGCTGTCCTCCGCGAGGGAGCCGAGACGGCACTGTTCCTATGGGCCGGCATCAATGCGGCGGGCAGCACGGTGGCTCCGCTCCTGGGCGCGCTGCTGGGCCTGGCGACGGCGGTCGCTCTCGGCTTCGTCGTCTACCGCGGTGCGGTGCGACTCAATCTCGGACGGCTGTTCACCTGGACGGGAGCTGCGCTCGTCATCGTCGCGGGCGGTGTACTGCGATATGCCGTCCACGAGTTCCAGGAGATCGGCTGGCTCCCGGGCGAGGACAACGTGGCATTCGACGTGTCGGGGACCTTCGCGCCGGATGGCGTCGTGGCGACGATCGTTCGTGGCCTGGTGAACCTGGTGCCGACAATGACCTGGCTCGAGGTCGTGGCCTGGGTCGCCTATGTGGTGCCGACGCTGATCCTGTTCTTCTGGGTCATCAACAAGCGCGACAACGCGCCCCAGCGCACGCCGGAATCGGATGAGGATCTGGCTGAGGCACCAAGCCTTTAGGACCAGTAGACATATACGCGGGTGCCCACTGCGACCTTCTCGAAGAGCGCGGTCGCGATGTCCATGTCGCGGATCCCGATGCAGCCGTGCGATCCGCGGCTGTAGCCCACGCTGGCGAAGTCAGGGGAGTAGTGCACGGCCTCGTCGCCGTTGAAGAACATCGCGCGGGGCATCCACGAGTGGTAGATGCTCGAGACGTGGTTGAAGCTCTTCTCCTTGATGGTGAACAGCCCTTCACCCGTCTCCATCCCTGAGGCACCGAAACGCGCGTCCGTTGTCATCTTGACCTTGCCGTTGACGACGTAGCGCAGCGTCCGGGTCGTCTTGTCGATGCACAGCGACTGCTTCACCTCGCTGCATCGCAGCGGCAGGATGCCGAGCGGCTCGGCCATCCGTGCGAGCATGGTCCAGGTGCGCTTGTTGGCGACACCCGTCGGCGTCAGCCAGTTCTTCGTCTGGAATGCCTTCACCGCTGCAACCGTCGAGCCGCCATAGGCCTGCCGACTGGTGTTGCTCGCATCGATGTCGTACCCCAGCCAGTCCAGGCGCTCCTGCACCCGCGCGACCCGGTATCCGTAGTGGCCCTTGCGCAGCGGCAGCTGCGCCCGCGGCGGGATCAACGACGGTGCGCCGGGCGCGGTCTGCGCGGCCATCACCACGTTGACGGAGACGGGCCCGTCGGGCGACGTGGCTTCTGGGGACGCAGACGCGGATGTGGGAACGGAGGCAGACGCAGATGCAGAGGCAGACGGGGCGGGCTCAGTGGCGGTCGAGGCAGTGGTCGGCGTGGGCGAGGGCGACTCGTCGGCCGCCGCCGGGACAGCCGCCACCATTGATCCGGTCAGCAACGCTGCCAGCACGAGCAACGCGGGGGAATCACGGTGCATGTGTCCACGGTAGGCGCGCTCATGCCCGAAATGCCGGAATGACCCTATGGCACGCGAGGTCAGCGTAGGTAGTTGAGGAACCACGACTGCGCCAATCGAGCGGCCTGTGCCAGGGTGCCGGGCTCCTCGAAGAGGTGGGTCGCTCCGCGCACGATCTCCAGTAGGTTCGGGCAGGTCAGTTGCCTCTGCGCCTCGCGGTTGAGGTCGATCACGGGCAGATCGTTGGCACCCACGATGAGCAGGGTCGGCACCTGGACCTTCGTGAGCCAGTCACCCGCCAGATCAGGGCGCCCACCCCGGGACACGACGGCCATGACGTCGTTCGGCTTGCGGGCGGCGGCGACGAGGGCAGTCGCCGCACCGGTTGACGCACCGAAGTAGCCGAGGGGCAGGCCGTCGACATCGGGCCGGTCGCGAAGCCACCGGGTCGCGTGCGACAGTCGGCCGGCCAGCATCTCGATATCGAGCACATTGCGCCGGACATCTGCCTCGTCGGCCGTGAGCAGGTCGAGCAGCAGCGTGCCCAGACCGGCCCCGTTGAGCACCTTGGCGACGGCTCCATTGCGGGGACTGTGCCACCCGCTCCCGCTGCCGTGGGCGAAGAGCACGATGCCGCCCGCCCCGGTGGGGATGGTCAGGTGCCCGGCGAGATTCAGTTCGTCGAACGTGACGGTCACATTCTCGTCGACGCACATTCGGACGGCATCTCCCGCAACGTCGCGGCGTGGATGTGCTCGCAGGATGGCAACAACCTGCTCGTCGTCGATCTGGTTGAAGGTCTGGTAGCTCTCGCTGACGGATCGGAAGGAAGCAGGTGTCTCCAGGCACACCAGGTCGTCGACCATGGCGCCGAGCCATGTCACGGCCTCGGCGGATCCGACGGGGACGGCGAGCGTCACGTGCGCAGCTCCGAGGTTCTTGACGACGGCGACCCCGGCAGCGGCTGTCGATCCCGTGGCCATGCCGTCGTCAACGATGATGACGTTGCGGCCGGCGATACCGAGCGCCGCACGGCCTCCGCGATACGTCTGGACACGCCGGTCGATCTCCCCGCGCTCGGCCGCTGCCGTCATCTCGACCTGATCGCTGGTCGCCCGGACCAGACGGCGGGTGGCGTGGTCGATGATCAGCACCCCGCCTTCGCCGACGGCACCCATGGCGAACTCCGGATTCCCGGGAGCACCGAGTTTGCGGACCACCATGACATCGAGGTCGGCATCGAGGGCCACGGCAACCTCGAGGGCGACGGGCAGCCCGCCGCGCGGGAGCCCGAGCACGAGCGGGCGCGGCCGGTCGTAATCGGCCAGGCGGGCAGCCACCAGGCGGCCGGCCCGGCTGCGGTCGGAGAACATGGACACCTCCGCTGGCAGGGCCAAGGAGGGGCGGCGCCTACCGTCTTCATCATGGCACTCGGCGGCGGAGGAAGTAACCCGCTGGAGACCCTGTCAGGGGTCGGTAGCGGCAGCCCCTAGACTCGTCCCTTGCTGCGCGGGGCGTAGCGTAGTGGCTAGCGCGCCTGCTTTGTGAGCAGGATACCGTGAGTTCGAATCTCCCCGCCCCGACCACTCAGAGCTGGGTTTCCAGCGTGGGGTCACCGACTATCTGGAGACTGATCTGCCGTGAAGAGCGACGTCGAGACCCTGTCCCCGACCCGGGTCAAGCTGACCGTTGAGGTTCCCTTCGAGGAGCTCAAGCCCAGCATGGACGCGGCCTACGGGCGGATCGCCAAGAGCGTGAACGTTCCCGGGTTCCGCAAGGGCAAGGTGCCCGCTCGCATCATCGAGCAGCGCTTCGGCCGCGACGCCGTGATCGAGGAGGCCGTCAACGACGCGCTGCCGAAGGCTTACGACGAGGCGCTGCGCACCAACAGCATCGTCCCCATCGGCCGCCCGGACTTCGACGTGAGCGAGGTGCTTGACGGCCAGCCGCTGACGTTCACGGCCGAGGTCGACGTGCGACCCGAGTTCGATCTTCCTGACTACTCATCGCTCAAGGTTGAGGTCGCCAACGCGACTCCCACCGACGACGATGTCACCGAGCAGCTCGACAGCCTGCGCGGCCGGTTCGCCAGCCTCAACGAGGTCGAGCGCGCAGCTGCCGACGGCGACGTCCTGCTCGTGGACCTGGCCGGCGCCACTCCCGAAGGCGACGCCGTCGAGGACCTCGTCGGTACGGCACTGTCCTACGAGCTCGGCACCGACGGCATGCTGCCCGGCTTCGACGAGGCCGTCCGCGGCGCCTCGAAGGACGAGGTGCGTACGTTCGCGTTCACCCCGCAGAACGGTGACTGGTCGGGGATTGAGCTCACCGTCACCACCACCGTCAAGGCCGTGCGCGAGCGCGAGCTGCCGGCGCTGGACGACGACTTCGCGCAGCTGGCATCCGAGTTCGACACCGTTGACGAGCTCCGTGCCGACGTGCTCACCCGCCTCGAGCGCGTCAAGCGTCTCGAGCAGGGCGCCGAGGCCCGCAACAACGTGCTTCAGGTGCTGCTCGACTCGATCGACATCCCGCTGCCGGAAGGCGCCATCGCCACCGAGGTCGATGAGCACTTCGCCGACGGCCACGACAGTGGCGAGGAGCATCGCGCAGAGGTTGAGCAGCAGCCGCGCGAGTCGATGAAGAGCCAGCTCGTCCTCGACAAGATCGCAGAGACCGAGGAGGTCTCCGTCGGTGAGACCGAGCTGTCCGCTTGGCTGATCCAGCAGTCGCCTCGCTATGGCATGAGCCCCGACGCGTTCGCGCAGGCGCTCGTCGAGGCCGGCCAGGTCCCGATGGCGATCCAGGACATCCGTCGCGCAAAGGCGCTCGCGGTTGTGCTCGAGTCGGCGACCGTCGTCGATGCCGATGGCAACCCGGTCGACCTGAAGGCCCTCGACGCCGAGATGAACCGCATGCCCGGCATGCCGGACATGATCGAGGTCGACGAAGACGACGAGGCAACTGAGTCCGACGAGGCAGCTGACGCCGACAAGGCGTAGCCCGTCCGTCACCGACCACTTGCCGAACGGCCAGTAGTGGGGCTGCTTTCCGCCCGGAGAGCCCCCACCACTGGCCGTTCGCATGTGCGGGGCGGTGGTGTCGTTGACACTCGGCCGCGGCCTGTCCTAAATTGGGAGGGCGCCGGCAGCTGCTACTGCCGACGCCCCTGAAACGGTCGTCAGGACCCGATCAGGGTCTTGGCGAGATCAACGAGGGCCCTGGCCAGCAGTGCGA
>JAPLBU010000444.1:0-844 GCA_026392575.1 Actinomycetota bacterium
CGAGCGCGCCGGACTCGTGTCAGCCATGCCGGCGCAGGCCGACGCATACTTCCGGGCCCATCGTTTTGACGCGTCCGATGGACCCGTCAGTGTCGATGCGGGCTTTGCGATCGTCGTCGTGCTGGGTGGCGAGGGCGTCCTGTCGACCCCGGCCGGATCGATGCAGGTGACCCGCGGCGACGTGGCGCTCGTGCCGTTCGCGGCGGGCGACTACACGCTGCACTCGGGTGGCCACGGTGACGCGCTCGTCGGTGTCATCTGCCGTCCGCCCGCGCCCGATGCGCCGACAGACGCCCGCTGATGACGGAAGCCTCCCGAGCGGAGCCGATCGACTGGGACCTTGCCGTCGCGACTGCGCGCAGAGTGGCTCCCAAGGGCCCCGAGCTTCCCCCCGCTGACGCACGGGCTGCCGTGACGATGCTGCGGGACCTCGCCCGCGAGGCTGTCATGCCCGTGCGCGAGGTGACCGGTCTCGTTGCGCCGGACTCGTCGCCGGCCGTGGTCGTCGACCGATCGGGCTGGATCGCCTCGAATGTCACGGGCATGCGGGTCGTGCTGTCGATGTGGGAGGGCTTCGCCGACAAGACCGATGCGGCGCCGGCCGTCGTGCGCAGCCTGGGCTCCCGTGGCACGGCACTCCAACTTGGTGCGGTGCTCGGGTGGATGTCGGGCAAGGTGCTCGGGCAGTTCGAGACGTTCACCGACCCGGGGGAGCCGCGCCGACTGCTGCTCGTCGCGCCGACGATTGTCAACGTCGAGCAGCAGCTCGCCGTGCCACCGCGCGACTTCCGGTTCTGGGTGTGCCTGCACGAGGAGACCCACCGCGTGCAGTTCGGGGCCGTGC
>JAPLBU010000444.1:982-9845 GCA_026392575.1 Actinomycetota bacterium
GCGCGCGCGAGACACTGCAGAAGCTCGTCGCATTCACATATGCGTTGATCCGCTCGCTGCGCTCGGACAGCGAGGTCAGTGTCGTCGAGGCGATCCAGACCCCGGAGCAGAAGGTCATCTTCGATGAGCTCACTGCGTTGATGTCGCTGCTCGAGGGCCACGCCGATGTCGTCATGGATGCCGTCGGCCCTGCGATCATCCCTTCGGTGGAGCTGATCCGCGAGCGCTTCACGACCCGACGCGAGCAGCCCGGAACGCTCGACACGTTCGCGCGCAAGGCGCTCGGCATGGACGCGAAGATGCGTCAGTACAGCGACGGTGCGGAGTTCGTCCGCCGTGTCGTCGACCGCGTGGGCATGGACGGCTTCAACAAGGTGTGGACGTCACCGGCTCACCTGCCGTCGCGCACCGAGATCCACGAGCCCGATGCGTGGCTTGACCGGGTGATGGGAACGCCGTGAGTCGACGTGCGGCCTCTGCCGTGCTGATGGCGGCCCGGGCCGCGGTGACACGCTCCGGTGAGGACCTGGCCGGCGGCTCAGTCGTGCTGGTCGGCTGCTCGGGCGGTCCGGACTCGCTCGCGCTCGTCGGCTGCGCGGCCTGGGTCGGCGAACGGCAGGGCTGGGTCGTGCGAGCGGTGATCGTCGATCACGGGCTGCAGCAGGAGTCTGCCGACGTGGCGGTGGCGGCAGCAGCGGCCTGTGCCGCCCTCGGAGTCTCAGCCGATGTCGTTCGCGTCGAGGTCGGTACCGCGGGCGGACCGGAGGCGGCGGCCCGTGACGCCCGCTACGCGGCGCTCGGGCAGGCGGCTGACGAGCTCGGTGTGTCGGCCGTGCTGCTCGGACACACGCTTGATGATCAGGCCGAGACGGTCCTGCTGCGACTGGCCCGTGGGTCGGGGGCACGGACGCTCGCAGCGATGTCGTCCTGATCAGGGCGCTGGCGCCGACCGTTCCGGCATCGCAGCGTGGACCGATCCGCACAACGCTGATCCCACCTTCGCCCGCGTGCGCGTGCGGTCGCTGCTGGCCGGCCTTGGCGCTGATCTCGGTCCCGGTGTCGTGCAGGGGCTCGCGCGGTCGGCCGAGCTGCTGCGTGACGACGCTGACGCGCTCGATGCGATCGCTGGACAGGTCGCGACACAGGTCATGACGGTGGACGGCGTCAGTGCGACGGGGGAGTGCGACGACCTCGCGGCCCTGCCCACGGCCGTCCGGACTCGCGTCATCCGGGCGGCGGCGCTGGCGATGGGCTGCGCGTCCGACAGCCTGACTCTCGACCACGTCCGGCGCATCGACGCCCTCGTCGCGGACTGGCACGGCCAGGGCGAGGTCGCTCTGCCGGGCGGTGTGGTGGCCAGGCGGGCGTATGGGAGGCTGTGCCTCATCCAAGGCGGCGAGGCTAAGACGGGAGAACCGAGTGGAGCCTGAGGACATCGCGTCGGAACTGCAGCACGTGCTCCTGACCGAGGAGCAGATCCAGGGGCGCCTCCTCGAACTCGCTGCCCAGATCGATGCCGACTACGAAGGCAAGGACCTGCTCCTGGTGGGTGTCCTGAAGGGTGCCGTCATGGTCATGGCCGACCTGGCCCGCTCCCTGCACCGCAGCGTCGACATGGACTGGATGGCGGTCTCGTCGTACGGCTCGGGCACCAAGTCGAGCGGTGTGGTCCGGATCATGAAGGACCTCGACGGCGACCTCAATGGCCGCAATGTGCTCGTTGTCGAGGACATCCTCGATTCCGGCCTGACCCTCTCGTGGCTGCTGAAGAACCTTTCCTCCCGTGGCCCGGCGTCCGTGGAGGTCTTCACGCTCCTGCGGAAGCCCGACGCCATGAAGGTCAACGTGGCCCCTCGATACATCGGTTTCGACATCCCCAATGAGTTCGTCGTGGGGTACGGCCTGGACTACGCCCAGAGCTACCGCAACCTTCGGTGCGTGGGCACATTGGCCCCCCACGTCTATGGCGGCTAGGTCCCCTTCCGCCGTCGGCGTAACGCCCCGTTCACGAGCGCGGTCGTGCCCCCGATGGGGCCGTAGTACCGTGAGGCGGTGGATGTGAGAAAGCTCTTGCGCGGCCCGATCTTCTGGATCGCGCTTGCCGTGCTCTTCGTGTTGATCGGCTCGAGCTTCATCTCAGGCATCGGCGCCCCCGAGCAGGTCGATACCGGGCAGGCCATCACCGACATCCAGACCAACAATGTCGACACCGCGACGATCGTCGACCGCGACCAGGCCCTCGAGCTGACCCTCAAGGACGGCAGCAAGGCCCGCACGTCCTATGTCGACGGCCAGGGCGTCAAGCTCCAGGAACTGCTCCAGGCCAAGGCCGACGCCAACCAGCTGCCCGGCGGCTACAACGTCGTCGTTCCGACCGAGAGCATCCTCGTGACGCTGCTCGTCTCGCTGCTGCCCATCGCGCTGATCGTCCTGCTGTTCTTCTTCCTGATGAGCCAGATGCAGGGCGGCGGCTCCAAGGTCATGCAGTTCGGCAAGTCCAAGGCCAAGCTGATCACCAAGGACATGCCGCAGACCACCTTCGCCGACGTCGCAGGGGCCGACGAGGCTGTTGAGGAACTCCAGGAGATCAAGGAGTTCCTTGCCGAGCCGGCCAAGTTCCAGGCGGTCGGCGCGAAGATCCCCAAAGGGGTCCTGCTGTATGGCCCGCCCGGCACCGGCAAGACCCTGCTTGCGCGTGCGGTCGCCGGCGAGCGTTCGCGACCTGTTCCAGCAGGCCAAGGAGAACGCGCCGGCAATCATCTTCATCGACGAGATCGACGCCGTCGGCCGCCATCGCGGTGCCGGCCTCGGCGGCGGTCACGACGAGCGCGAGCAGACGCTCAACCAGATGCTCGTCGAGATGGACGGCTTCGACGTCAACGCGAATGTCATCCTCATTGCGGCCACGAACCGCCCCGACATCCTCGACCCGGCGCTGCTGCGTCCGGGTCGATTCGACCGGCAGATCGCCGTCGAGCGCCCCGATCTGCTCGGCCGCTTCGCGATCCTGAAGGTGCACGCCACCGGCAAGCCGATGGCCGAAGAGGTCGACCTGCTCGCGGTGGCCCGTCGCACGCCTGGCTTCACGGGAGCCGACCTCGCCAACGTCCTCAACGAGGCCGCGCTGCTTACCGCCCGCACCGACAACGTGGTCATCGACGACGCGGCGCTCGACGAGGCCATCGACCGCGTGATCGCCGGCCCGCAGAAGCGCACGCGCCTGATGGACGACCGCGAGAAGAAGATCACGGCGTACCACGAGGCGGGCCATGCGCTCGTCGCGGCGGCGCTGCCTGGCAACGACCCGGTCCACAAGATCACGATCATGCCGCGCGGTCGCGCCCTCGGCTACACGATGGTGCTGCCCGATCAGGACAAGTACTCGACCACGCGCAGCGAGATGCTCAACCAGCTCGCCTACATGCTCGGTGGCCGTGCGGCGGAGGAGCTGATCTTCCACGATCCGACCACCGGCGCATCGAACGACATCGAGAAGGCCACGGCTGTCGCTCGGGCCATGGTCATGCAGTACGGCATGACCGAGCGGCTTGGCGCCATCCGCTACGGCCAGGAGCAGGGCGAGGTCTTCCTCGGTCGCGACATGGGCCATATCCGCGACTACTCCGAAGAGGTCGCCGCGGCGATCGACGAGGAGGTGCGGGCCTTCATCGAGACCGCGCACCAGGAGGCCTACGACGTCCTCGTCGCTAACCGCGATGTGCTCGACGCCATGGTCGTGGCCCTGCTCGAGCGCGAGACGCTCGACAAGGCAGAGATCGAAGAGGTCTTCGCCGAGCTCGAGCTGCGTCATCCGCGTCCCGCGTGGACCGGCTCCGCGCGCCGCCGCCCGGACGAGCGCGGCCCCGTGGCCACGCCGCCCGGTGCTGCGTCCAACGGCCGCGCATCGGCCCACGGCCCCGGCTCCTCGAATGGGCAGGTCACCGACGAGGTGGTTGCCAACGAGGCTGTCGTTGTCGAGGAAGCAGGCGACTCGGGCGACGTCGCCGAGGTGCGTGACCCGGCATGACCGGCATCAACGCCGTCTCGATTCCTGACGACCACCCTGCTCGTGCCTTCGACGCCGCGGCAGCGGAGCAGGCGGTCCGCGATCTTCTCGTCGCCATCGGGGAGGATCCGACTCGCGATGGACTGCAGGACACGCCCGCTCGTGTTGCACGTGCCTACGCGGAGATGTTCCGCGGGCTCTACATGACGGCTGACGAGGTCCTCGCGACCACGTTCGACCTGGGCCACGACGAGATGGTCCTCGTCAAGGACATCGAGCTCTACAGCACGTGCGAGCACCATCTCGTGCCGTTCCACGGTGTCGCGCATATCGGTTACATCCCCAACGAGAGCGGCCGCATTACTGGCCTCTCGAAGCTTGCACGGCTCGTCGATGTGTTCGCCAAGCGGCCGCAGGTGCAGGAGCGACTCACCACACAGGTGGCCGACTCCCTCGTGCGCATCCTGCAGCCGCGCGGTGCCATCGTCGTGATGGAGGCCGAGCACCTGTGCATGTCGATGCGCGGTGTCCGCAAGCCTGGTGCCAAGACCGTGACCAGCGCCGTGCGTGGCAGCCTGCGTGATCCGGCCACGCGCGCGGAGGCCATGTCGCTGATCCTGGGTCGATGACCGCCGCGGTCATCCGACGGCCCAGCGGCCTGCCAGTCCCACTGGCCACCCTCGAGCGCGCTGCTGTCGTCGGTGTCCTCAATGTGACACCGGATTCCTTCTCCGATGGCGGCGACTTCCTCGCGGCTGATCGTGCTGTCGAGCACGGCATCCGGATGCATGCCGATGGCGCCGACCTCATCGACATCGGTGGCGAGTCGACCCGGCCCGGCGCCCAGCGGGTGCCGGTCGAGGAGGAGCTCGCCCGCGTGCTGCCCGTTGTCGCTGGGCTCAGCGCTCAAGGCGTCCCGGTGAGCATCGACACCATGCGCGCTGATGTCGCAGCAGCGGCTGTCGCCGCCGGCGCCTGTGTCGTCAACGATGTCAGCGGCGGCCTTGCCGACCCGCGCATGTACGAGACCGTCGCGGAGCTCGGCGTGCCATTCGTGATCATGCACTGGCGTGGTCACAGCGACCGGATGGCCGATCTGGCGCACTACGACGATGTCGTCGTCGATGTGATGCGGGAACTGAGCGAGCGAGTCGACGGTGCGCTCTCTGCAGGTGTTGCGCGCGAGGCGATCGTCCTCGATCCGGGGCTCGGATTCGCCAAGGAGGCCGACCACAACTGGCTGCTGCTGCAGCGCCTCCCCGAACTGCTCGAGATGGGCTTCCCTGTTCTTGTCGGTGCATCGCGCAAGCGCTTCCTCGGCTCGGTCCTTGCGGACCCCACGGGCGAGCCGCGGCCCGTCGACCAGCGGGATGCCGCGACTGATGCGGTCACGGCTGTGGCGGCGAGCCTGGGGGTGTGGGCTGTTCGCGTGCACGACGTGCAGCGCAGTCGCGATGCGGTGCGTGTTGCGGCGGCTTGGCGAAGGGGGAGTCAGGGTGAGTGACCAGATCGTCATCAGCGGGATTCGCGGGATCGGGCATCACGGCGTCTTCGAGCACGAGCGGGCCGATGGGCAGGAGTTCTCTGTCGACGTGTGCCTCGACGTCAGCACCACGACTGCTGCGGGCACCGATGACCTTGACGACACCGTCCACTACGGGCTGGTGGCCAATGCCGTGCATGCACTCATCGTCGGTGAGCCGGTCGACCTGATCGAGACCCTGGCCGAGCGCGTTGCCGACGCTTGTTTGTCGTTCCCCGGTGTCTCCCGCGTGGCCGTCACGGTTCACAAGCCGCCGGTCGACGACCTCGCTGCTGTCGACGGCATCGAGATCACTGCGGTGTCTGCGGTGTTCGAGACCGCTCCCGTCGGCGGTCCCGATCAGGAGGCATATCTGAACGCGGTCGTGATCGGACGCACCGTGCTCGACGACATCTCCCTGCTCGCGGCCACGCAGCTGGTCGAGCAGGGCTGGCACCGCGTGCGCGAGGTGCGCTGGGGCCCGCGCACCCTCGATGTCGACATCCTTGCCATCGACGACGAGGTGATCGCGACCGAAGACCTCGTCGTGCCGCATCCGCGTGCGCATGAACGCGGCTTCGTCCTCGTGCCGTGGATCGACGTCGACCCGGAAGCCGTGATCTCGGGTCGTGGTCGCGTCGATGATCTCCTTGCCGCGGTCGATCTCACCGGCGTCTGGCCGGCGAGCGTTGTCCTCCTCATCCCCGACCGTGGGGGAGCGCACTAGTCATGGACCCGATGCAGCCCACGCGCATTCGCCTGCTGCTCGCCGTCGCAGCCGTCACGGCAGCGATCGGCTGGGGTGTCGTGCAGGTGGTCGACGCCTGGCTCGGGCGCATCGTGCCGGTTCCCTGGCTCGCGGCCGCCGCGCTGTGGCTGCTCGCGGGTGCCGTTGCGTGGTGGGCCCTGATGAGTCGGCCCCGACTGCAGCGCCGCCCGGGCACCACACCGATGCCTCCGCTCGTCGCTGCCCGCACCGCTGCGCTCGGCATGGCCGGCTCCCGCATCGGTGCGCTCGTGATGGGGTTCTACGCCGGCATCGCGATCGGCATGATCTCCAGCATCGGCACGCCCACCGGCATCCAGACCTTCTGGGCCGCCACGCTCGCCTCCGTCGGCGCCCTCGGCCTCGTCGCTGCGTCGCTGTGGCTCGAGCACCTGTGCCGGATTCCCCTCGGGCCGTCCGACGGCCCACCCACGAGCCGCGGGTAGGGTTCGGGTCATGAGCGATGTAGCACTCGAGGACCTGCCGTTCGACGAACTACGCCAGCGGGCGTTCAAGCACGCTGAGCACCACATGGACCTCGGTTTCTTCACCGACCTCTACTCGCACATGCCGGCCATGTTCGCCATCGAGGGCGAGGGTGGCGACCTCGGTGCCGTCGGCGGCACGATCATCGAGAGCGTGCGGGCCTGGCGCGAGATGGTCGGCGACAAGGAGCTCGATCCCACGACCGAGGCCCTGCTGCGCGCCCGCTTCGTGACGTACCTGCAGGAGCACGGCGAGTCCTAGGCAAGCCCGCCCGCCACGCTGCTCCCCCTCTTCGTCTCCCACCCTTCCCTACCCACCCCACTTCGTCTCCCACCCTTCCCCCCCATCTCCGCGAGCGGCCCGTTGTGGCTGCTTCGAGCGGCGTCGACCCAGCCACAGCGGGCCGTTCGGCGGGGTGGGCACTCCTCGCTAACGGTCGGGTCCATGGACCGTTAGCTGCGGGGCTCGCTTCGCTCACTCCTCGCTAGCGGTCGACATCGCCGATGACCATGGGGAACGACATCACCGCATCGGCCAGGGCGTCGTAGGGCGTCCCGGCGAGGGCGTGGCCCATCACCTGCATGGTGGCGAAGGACGCCGACCGGATCTTCATCCGGTGCGGTGACTTGTCACCGGTGCTGACGACGAGGCAGCCGCTGATGCCGAGCGGCCCTTCGATCCACGAATAGAACGTGCCTTCGGGGAGGCGCACGACCTTGGGCAGGGGCACGTCGACGGGTCCGTCGCCGAGTCGGCGCAGTTCGTCGATGCACGCGTCGATGAGGTCGGCGCTGACGGGCAGTTGGTCGACGAGGACGCCGTAGCGGGCCGGGACATCGCCTTCTGTGCGGACGGGAACGCGTAGCAGCTCGCTGAGCGCCGCGTAGGAGAGGTACGGGTCGTCGCGGCGCAGATCGAGGTCGAATCCGCTGGCACGGGCGACGGTGCCGCTGGCTCCGTAGTTGAGCGCATCGTCGCGGCTGAGGACGGCGATGCCGTCGAAGGGCTCGGCGTAAGTGGTGATCGCGTCGGTGATCTGCGGGAGTGCTGCGCGCAGGTCGATGGTGAGGGCGGCGTAGGCGTCGATGGCCTCGTCGGACAGCGGCATCGCGACACCCCCGATGCGCGCGTAGCCGGGATGCACGCGGCCGCCGGTCGCGAGCTCCTGGATGGCTGCGAGCCGCTCGCGCAGGGCCTCAAGCTCGAGCCGGGCCTCGCCGCCGACGGGGGCGAGGAAGGCGAGGGTGGCGGACACTCGGTTGGCTTCGGCTAGCAGTGTCCGGGTCCAGGTCGCGCGCTCGGGAGGCGTGATGCCGAGGGCCGACTCGAGGGCGAGGGCGACGCCGACCTCGGAGGAGAAGGCCGACAGCCAATCGTGACGGTTGGCGAGCAGCATCGCCTGGCGGTAGTCACGGGCCTCGAACAGCTTCTCGGCGCTGCGGTGCATGAGGCCGACGCGCGGGTCGGCCTTGGTGACGATGCCCTCGTCGATCGTGACATTGAGCTGGAAGCCGGGATTCGTGACGGGATGATGCTCGCGCAGGGGAAGCGCGGCATCGCAGGGGAGCATCGCGGCGACACCGATGCCGAGCAGCAATTCGGTGGTCACTCGGTCATCGTGCCAGACCCCGGGGATCGCCTCGGCGGCGCTTGAACGCGCACTCGCGCAGCCGACCGGACGGGTGCGGTCTACGCTCCGTCAGGTGAGCACATCGGGGCCTCCGCGCCTGCGTGTAGGGATCGTGGGAGCCGGTCGTGTGGGTGCCGTCCTCGGTGCCGCGCTTCGGCGAGCTGGTCACGAGATCGTGGGCGTCTCAGCCGTGTCGGACATGTCGCGGCTGCGGGCCGATGCGCTGCTCGCGGGCGTGCCGATCCTGCCCGTGCCCGAGGTGGTTGCGGATGCGGATCTGGTCCTGCTCGCTGTTCCCGACGATGTGTTGCCCGCGCTCGTTGCTGGACTTGTCGACACGGGGGCCATCCACGCGGGGCAGTTCGTCGCCCACCCGTCTGGCCGCTACGGCACCGAGGTCCTCGAGCCGGCGCAGCGCGTGGGCGCCCTGACCCTGGCCATCCATCCGGTGAT
>JAPLBU010000075.1 GCA_026392575.1 Actinomycetota bacterium
CTTCGCCGCGGTTGCCTCGGCGAGATCGCGCATCGACGCGCTCCCGCCTGCCAGCGGGTTGCCGCCCCCGGTCCGCACGAGGGTCGGGTCGCCCCCGCCGACAAGGTAGATGGTGTCGCCCTCGCGGTAGACGATCGTGGGCAGCCGGGTCTGCGGCCCGAGGACGGTGAGCGCGGCCGTCGAGGTGGCCAGCTTCGTCACCGAGGCGGGGATACGGGGTCGGTCGGCCGTCTGGTCGAGAAGGACGGTCTTGGTGGTCGGGTCCACCACGATGATCGATCCGTCGAACAGCCCCCGACGCGCCATCCGGCCGATCTCGGCCTGAACGCCGTCCGGCGTCGGCGAGGGTCCCGATGCCGACGTCACATCGATGGGAGCGAGCACAGCGGGCGCGGGGGCGGGCGGCGGACCGTCGGCGGCCGAGGCGGGGGCGATTGCTCCGCCGAGTTGCGCCAGCGCTGAGCCGCGCATCACACGCACCGATTACTCCTCACGCCTTGATGTACGGAACACTAGGGCACCGGGCCTTCGGCCCATGCTGATGTATCGCCGCGCGAGCAGCGCGGCCAATGAGGAGGACACGTGCAGCCGCTCGACTTCGACGTGACCATCGAGATCCCTGCCGGGAGCCGCAACAAGTACGAGATGGACCACGAGACCGGGCGCATCCGCCTTGATCGCATGCTGTTCACCTCCACGCGCTACCCGCATGACTACGGCTTCATCGACAACAGCCTCGGCCAGGACGGCGATCCGCTCGATGCCCTCGTCATGACGGCCGAGCCGACATTCCCCGGGGTGCTGAGCCGCTGCCGCGCCGTCGGGATGTTCCGCATGACCGACGAGGCCGGCGGCGATGACAAGGTCCTCTGCGTGCCGGCGGGCGATCCCCGTCAGGAGCACCTCCGCGACATCTTCCATGTGGCCGAGTTCGATCGGCTCGAGATCCAGCACTTCTTCGAGGTCTACAAGGACCTCGAGCCCGGCAAGAGCGTCGCGGGTGCCACGTGGGTGGGCCGCACCGAGGCCGAGGCGGAGATCCACGCGTCCTACGCGCGTTTCAAGGCCGCCGGCATGAAGCCGCACCACTGACCCGAATCCCCCCTCAGCTCGACCGCGACACGCCCGGAATCTGAGGCTGTCTAGACCTAGACTGTCTAGTGCTGTACTGTCTATGTCTAGACGATGTCGGCCAGCACCGGCGTCACCAGCGGACGAGAGCGGGCAGCATGAACTTCCCATTCCGGCACGGCCGCAAGGTCGTAGCCCTGGACGCCACCATGTCTGCACCGGAGCACGTGATGGACTCCGACTTCGTCGTCGGCCTGTGCCGGTTCACGCTCACCTGCTCGTGCGGCGCCACATTCGACACCCCATACATCGACGAGGCTCTCGAGCTCCGCGAGTTGCATGAGTCCCTGGCCCCGCTTGCCGATCAGCTCGCAAGCTGACGGATGAGCAAGGACCGGTACAAGAACGCCGACGAGGCGACCGAAGCACTCGAGGCGGCGACGAAGCAGTGGCGCGCCGCGAAGAAGAGCGAGCGCGCCGCGCGTGACACCCTCGCGGGCGTGGTGTCCGATGTCGTCGGCTCCGGGGTGCTCAACGAGAACAAGGTGTCCCGCCTCACGGAGATCCCGCGCATGACCATCCGGAAGATGCTCGGGAAGAAGTGACGGGGCACCCGTCCAACGCGATCAGCCGACGGTGACTCCCAGCTCCAGGAGCAGGACCTCGACGCGGCCGCGGACCTCGTCGCGAATGGGGCGCACGGAGTCGACACCCAGGCCGTTGGGATCCTCGAGGGTCCAGTCCTCGTAGCGCTTGCCCGGGAAGACGGGGCACGCGTCGCCGCAGCCCATCGTCACGACGACATCGGCCGCCCGAACAACCTCATCGGTCCACGGCTTCGGGAACTCACCGGAGATGTCGATACCCACCTCCGCCATGGCAGCGACCGCAGCGGGGTTCACCTCGGCACCGGGCTCCGATCCGCCGGACCATGCGACGGCCCGATCACCCGCGAGGGCGCGGAAGAAGCCGAGCGCCATCTGCGATCGGCCGGCATTGTGCGTGCACAGGAACAGCACCGTGGGCCGATGGTCTTCCGAATGCCCCTCGACGCGCGCCAGCGCGTTCAAGCGCTCACGTGCGAACCGCTCGGCGAATGTCGTGAGGTAGGTGTCGTTGCTGACGCGGAGGGCGAAGTCGTCGTACGACGAGTAGAGGAATCGCTCGATTGTCTCGGCCCCGAAGGTCCCGTCGAACTCCCGCTGCAGCAGGATCGACGATGACCGCAGCACGCTCTGCTGCAACGGGGACAGATCGTCACGGATGTAGGACTCGGTCATGGGTTTCTCCTCGGGCGGTCGTTGGTGCGGCTGTGGATGCGTGGTGCCAGATGGGTGACGCGATCGCGAAGATCAGAGACCGCATCGGTGAAGGCCTGATCGGTGTCGACCAGGGAAGGGTCGGGAACCGACCAGTGGATCCGTTGATTCGCCACGGGACCAAGCTCCTCATTCACGGCATCGCACACCGACACGATGAGGTCGTCGTCGCGGAGCACCTCGCCGATGGACTCAGGCTTCTTGCGCGCGATCTCCAGCTTCGCGCGTCGCGCGGCTGTGACGGCACGCGGATTGACCCGCTCCGCCGGGTGCGAGCCAGCGGAGGCACTCGGAATATCGCTGACCGTGCGCCACAGGGCCTCGGCCAGGACGGACCTCGCTGAATTGTGGGTGCAGACGAACACCACGCGCGGGGCCGCGATGGAGGCAGGCGAATCGAGCAGCCCGTTCAGGGAACCCTCCACCACCTGTACGTAGGTACGGCGACGATCGTGCTGCGAGTGCGTGCGCTGGATCACGCCGGCTGACTGAAGCACATTGAGGTGGTGGGCCAGCAGATTGCCCGGAATCTCCACTGCGGCGGCGAGGGCATCCGGTGAGAGGTCACGCACGCGGAGGAGATCGACGATCGCTAGGCGGACCGGATCGCCCAGGGCACTCAGCACCTGAGCCCGACGGTCGAGATCCGCGTCGAACACCCATGAGTCAGATCGTTCGATATTCATTGAGTCAATCATCTTTGATCTTTCTGGCAGTGTCAAGTAGTCTCGCGGGCGAAGCCTTGGAGGCAACAGATGACATCGCCCATCCCCCGGCGCGCGGCCGCCGAGTTTCTCGGCACCGGCCTGCTCGTGGCCACTGTCGTCGGTTCCGGAATCATGGGCACCCAGCTCACCGACAACCTTGCCCTCACCCTCCTGATCAACGCCCTGGCGACCGTCGCCGCTCTGGGGGTGCTGATCTGGATGCTCGGCCCCATCTCCGGTGCGCACTTCAACCCTGTCGTCACGGGTGTCGAACTTGTCCGTCGGGAGATGCCGATCGCCGAGGGAGGCATCTACCTCGTCGCCCAGGTGATCGGTGCACTGGCGGGCGTTGCCCTCGCCAACGTGATGTTCGCGCTGCCCGCCTGGCAGGCATCCACCCACGAGCGAACCGGCTGGCCCATCTGGCTGGGCGAGATCGTGGCGACGGCGGGCCTGCTGCTCGTCATCGGAGCACTGACGCGCACGGGTCGAGGCCACCTCGGTCCCGCACTGGTGCCCGCCTGGATCGGTGCGGCCTACTTCTTCACGTCGTCGACGTCGTTCGCCAATCCGGCCGTGACCATCGGCCGCAGCCTGACCGACACGTTCTCCGGTATCGCGCCGCAGAGCGTCGCGCCGTTCATCGTCTTCCAGATCATCGGTGCGGCCATCGGCGCACTCCTCACGGAGTACTTCTACCCCCGCCACGGACCTGCCGAGCCGCTGGACCTGCCCGACGCGGTGCACCACGGGACCCATCAGAACGGGAACGGGTAGAACTCCGTTGCCCGTGGCCAGCCCAGCTCACTGCGCTGGCCGCTTTCCAGCACCCGCCAGCCGTTCAGCCGCGCGATCTCTGCCAGTTCCCGATCGGGATTGGTGGCAACGGGGTTGCCGACCAATGACAGCAGGGGCAGGTCGTTCACCGAGTCGCTGAAGGCCCACGAGGTGCGCGCATCCAGACCCCGGGCATCCAGCAGCGCCTGCACTCGCCAGGACTTCGCACTGCCATGGGCGATCGGCCCGCTCGAGCGGCCGGTATAGATCCCGTCGCGAACCTCCGACACCGTGCCGATGGCCGCGGACATCCCCAGCCGCGCAGCAATAGCGTCCGCAAGCTCCTGCGGGCTCGCCGTTGCCAGCACCGTGGTGAAGCCGTTCCGCCGGAAGGCGGCGACCTGAATGACCACCTCGTCCACCAGATGCCGCGAGAGTCGGTGCGCCGACCAGTCCTCCGCAAGGCCGATGAGGTCCTGCTGGCGACGCCCCTTGACGAGCCCGAGCGTCCGCTCCGCAACCGTCGCCGGCATGCCGGACCGCTCGGAACGACGGTTCACATAGGCGGCTTCGGCCGACAGGAACCGCAGGATCGAGATCGGCGAGACGAGGCCGCGTCGCGCCATGGCCACGCCGAAGTGGAACAGCGACGAACCCCGGACGAGGGTGTTGTCCAGGTCGAAGATCGCAGCGGACGCCGCGTTCGTCACGGGACGCACCGGGTCGGGTCCACGTCCACCCGCAGGAAGGCGGGCAGCACAGGCCGATAGGCCCCGGAGAAGAGAGGCGACGTGATGACCATGTCCGCGGTCGCTCGATTCGAGGCGACGGGGATGTTCCACAGGGTGGCGATGCGCATAAGCGCCTTGATATCGGGATCGTGTGGCTGCGGCTCCAGCGGATCCCAGAAAAAGATGAGCGCATCGATGAGCCCCTGCGCGATCGACGCGCCAATCTGCTGATCTCCACCCAGCGGCCCACTCAGGAAGCGGCGCACCGGCATGCCGAGTTGGTCCGAGAGGATGCGCCCCGTCGTGCCCGTCGCATAGATCACGTGCCGGGCCAACTCGTCACGGTTGTGAAGGGACCATTCCGCCAGCTCGGCCTTCATGTTGTCGTGGGCCACCAGGGCGATATGCCGCTGACCGCGATCGTCGAGGTCGCGGCTCCAGTTCGAATCAAACGCGACACTGGGCGCTGTCATGGCATCAGCCTGACCCGCGTGCGGGACGGAGGGGTGTCCCCCGAGCGACACGGCAACGGCCAGCGAGTGAACGCTGGGCGCTCGCCGGAACCCCGATGTCGGGACCTTCGACCCCCCGGAATGCGCACTTCGACCCCATCTTGGCTACCCGCGTAGGCATACCGTAGGGGGTATGAAGAAGATCCTGGTTCTCGGTGGTGGCACGGCCGGCACGATGACGGCGAACAAGCTCCGCAAGGCACTTCCCGCCGATGGCTGGTCGGTGACGGTTGTCGATGCCGATGACAACCACCGCTACCAGCCCGGCTTCCTGTTCATGCCCTTCGGCACCTACGCCCCCAGCCGCAAGTACCTGAGCAAGGGCGTCTCGCTGGTGTACGGCGAGATCGACACGGTTCAGGCCGACGCGAATGCCGTCCTCCTCACCGACGGTCAGCGGCTCACCTACGACTACCTGATCATCGCCACGGGCGTGACGCCTCGCCCCGACCATACTCCGGGCATGGCCGACGACATGGGCGGCAGCGTGCACGAGTTCTACTCGTACAACGGCTCCGTCGCGCTGGCCGAGAAGCTCAAGGGCTGGACGGGCGGCAAGCTCGTCATCCACATCACCGAGATGCCGATCAAGTGCCCCGTGGCCCCGCTCGAGTTCGCCTTCCTCGCGGACGCGTTCTTCAAGGGCAAGGGGATGCGTGACAAGGTCGAGATCACGTACGTGACCCCGCTCGATGCCGCCTTCACCAAGCCCATCGCCGCCGAGGCGTTCGGCAACACCCTCGAGGAGAAGGGCATCACGGTCGTTCCCGACTTCATGATCGAGAGCGTCGATGTCGAGGCCCACAAGATCGTGGCGTACGACGAGACCGAGGTTCCGTTCGACCTCCTCGTGACGATCCCGCTCAACATGGGCGCCGACTACATCGAGCGCTCAGGCCTCGGGAACGACATCAACCTGGTGCCCGTCGACAAGTTCACGCAGCAGTCGAAGGCGCACGAGAACATCTTCGCGCTCGGTGATGCCAACGACATCCCCGCGTCCAAGGCTGGCTCTGTCGCCCACTTCGAGGTCGACATATTCATGGACAACTTCCTCCAGCTCATCGCGGGCAAGGAGATGACCCACAAGTTCGACGGGCATGCCAACTGCTTCATCGAGACCGGTGGCGGCAAGGCCATGCTCATCGACTTCAACTACGACACCGAGCCGCTGCCAGGGAAG
>JAPLBU010000083.1 GCA_026392575.1 Actinomycetota bacterium
AGCCCACTTGGCAAAGCGGACGCTAGGCAGGAGCGTCCTGGTAGTTCGTGCTCGGGCGCTGCTGGCGATGACACCGCTGCCGTAGGCGGCATCATCGAGCAGGCGAAGTGCGGTGTAGCGGATGGGGTCGAGGGGTGAGCGCTGCGTGGCCCATTCGATCGCGATCGGCGCGAGCATGCACGTAGCGGCGAGACGTGCTGTGCGCGATCGCGGCGCGAGGATCAACGCTGCGGCTCCGATGGGCCACCACTACCGGCGCAGCAGATGCCCAATGCCTGCGCCATCGGCGAGTAGGCCTTGACCGACGGTTCGGGCGGCAAGTAGGGGGCTGCGGGGGAGGTCACTGACCTGGCGCTGGAGCATTCCGGTCGCCGCTGCGGTCACCGTCACTGCCAAGGCAGAATGCCCCGCTGCGATCAACCCGAGGGCGGCGAGGTTCCATGAGGACGCGCGCGCGGGTGTGAGGCATCCGGGATGGCGTGCGTCGAGGTCGGCTGCCGATGTGCCGTACTCGTACTTGCGGACGATCCACTCCCGGAGGCGGTTGCGAGTGCGATGACCTACGACACATGCGGGGTCATATCGCACGAGCCAGCCTGCTTCGGCGAAGCGCCAGATGAGGTCGACATCTTCGCCGACTCGTAGGTCTTCGTCGAAGCCGCTGGCCCCGAGCGCTGATCGACGAACGAGCAAGGATGCCGACGGGACGAAGCCCAATCGGGCTCCAGGACGAACGAGTTCGGGTCGTCGACCCATATCGAGTGAGGATCGAGTTGCTTCGTAGCGTTCCAGGACGCTTCGCCCCTCTCCCGCCGGCGCGATGCGAGGGGCCACGGCGGCAACGGCAGGATCATCGAAGTGATACAGCAGACTGCCCGGCCAGCCGGGCTCGGCGACGCAGTCGGAGTCGATGAAGGCCACCACGGTGGAATCGGTGGAGGCCAGTCCGGTGTTGCGGGCGGCCGCTGGTCCTTGGTTGGCGGGATGGCGGATGAGCTGAGCGCTGTGCGCGAGGGCTACATCGTTGACGAGCCCTGCGTCGTGTGACCCGTCATCGATGACCAATGCGCGTTGCGGTGCCAGACTGGCAAGGAGCGCATCGAGGTTGTCGGGGTGGTCCATCGCGGGAATGACGATCGGTACCGCTGATGGCGGGGCGGCGTGCTCACTGCGGAGGGGGTCGGCGAAGCCTCGGTCAAGGAGCAGTCGCGCGATCGTGGCCGATGAGGACAGACCCATCCGCCCACCTGCGCACGCGAGGATCAAGCCGGATGCGGAAGCCTGGCGGCAGCGCGCGGTCCACGGGCGGAGCCGGCACGACGGAAGGGCTACGAGGCATCGCCGAGATAGGTGCGCAGGGATCCCAAGGAGGTCTCAAGTAACGACGTCAGACTGCTTCTCGGCTGACGAAGCCACTGCTCGTACGAGGAGATCGCGAGAGCCAGACTGACGTGCCCGACCGTCAGGGGCAACGCGTCGGTCGGTTCAAGTCCGCGACGGTCGGCCACGTACTGAGCGATGACGAGCCGCCATTGCGCATACATGAGGACGGAGTGTGCCTGCAGCGACGGCGTCTTCAGGATCAGGGTCATGCGCTCGCGATGCTGATCGATGACGTCGGCATCGAAGGTGTTGAACAGCACGACGCCGCGGTGCACCGCCTCCCAGAGAGGAAGGTCGTTGGGCATGGCGGCCAGCGTGGCGCCGAAGTAGGACAGGCTCTGGTCGAACTGGCCCCAGGGGATGTCGTACTTGGACGGGAAGTAGCGAAACAGGGTGCGGCGGCCGACCCCGACTGCTTCGGCGATGTCGTCGACGGTGGTCTCATCGAACCCGCGCTCGGCGAACAGCCGGAAGGCCGCAGCCTCGATAGCTGCCTGGCTGGTGGCCGGCGGGCGGCCCGTCGAAGGCTGGGTCACAGTGCTCATCGCCTCGCGAAAGTATCAGTTCTGCCAAGCCTATTGTCTTTTGACCCCGAGTGCCATAATCTCCGTGAATCACCGGAGTGGCCGGTGGGAGAAGGCGAGGAATCCCATGGTTGAGCCCACGGCTGTCACCGAGGACGTCACGGTGGAGACCCTGATCGAGGATGTCTCGATCGACGGCATGTGCGGCGTCTACTAGGCCTCGCCGCACCCCGATGACTGACCACGCCTCGATCTTGGACGAGCGACTCATGCTCTCGCCGAGCGTTTCGCTGCGTCCGGAGCCGTTTGGCGCACTCGCCTACCATTTCGGCAACCGGCGGCTCACCTTCCTTAAGCGCCCGGAACTGGTGGAGGTCGTGAGCGCCCTCGACGGCCGGCGAACCGTGCGCGAGGTGCTCGAAGGATGCGGGATCCCAGAGGGGCAGTGGTCCGCGTACGACGCGACGATCGAACGCCTCCGGGGCGCGGACATGCTGCAGGTAGCTACCTTGGCGGCGGTCAGTGGCTGAGCGACCTACGGGCGGCACGCTGATTCAGCAGTTCGAGTACGGGCTGGATGCGCCGATCTGCCTGACCTGGGAACTGACATACGCATGCAACCTGTCTTGCGCGCACTGCCTGTCCTCGTCCGGTAAGCGTGATCCTCGCGAGTTGACCACCGCGCAGGCCGAAGCGGTCATTGACGAACTTCAGGCAATGAAGGTGTTCTACGTGAACATCGGCGGTGGTGAGCCGACCATTCGCCCGGACTTCTGGCACCTGCTCGACTATGCCGTCGAGCATCAGGTGGGCGTGAAGTTCTCCACGAACGGATCGCAGATCACGCCCGAGCGGGCCGCGCGCATCGCAGCGACGGACTACGTCGATGTGCAGGTGTCGCTCGATGGTGCGACGGCCGAGGTCAACGATCCACTGCGAGGCGTCGGCTCCTACGCCACCGCTATCCGGGCGCTGGACAATCTGTTCGAAGCTGGCTTCAAGGACGCCAAGGTGTCCGTGGTGGTCACGCGACAGAACGTGCATCAACTCGATGACTTCAAGCGCATCGCCTCCGAGCGCGGCGCCACGTTGCGCCTGACGCGACTGCGCCCATCAGGTCGCGGGGTCGATGTGTGGGACGAGATGCACCCCACGGCTGAGCAGCAGCGCGATCTCTATAACTGGCTGCTGCGCGAGGGGGAGAAAGTCCTCACCGGCGACTCCTTCTTCCACCTCGCTGCGTTCGGCGAACCGCTTCCGGGACTGAACTTGTGCGGAGCTGGGCGAGTGGTCTGCCTGATCGATCCGATCGGCGATGTGTACGCGTGCCCGTTCGCGATTCACGACCGGTTCAAGGCCGGCAACATCCTTGATGACGGCGGCTTCGCCACAGTGTGGCGCGAGTCCGAGCTGTTCACCGAGCTGCGCAGCCCGCAATCTGGCGGAGCCTGCACATCGTGTAGCGCTTTCGATGCCTGCCGTGGTGGCTGCTTGGCCGCGAAGTTCTTCACCGGCCTACCACTGGACGGCCCCGATCCAGAGTGCGTGAAGGGCCATAGCGATCTTGCCTTGATGGATCCCGACCGCCTCGCTCCCGCGGCAAGTCAGGACCACTCACGGGGGAGCGTGCACAAGCCGGTGTCGGCGTGCGACGAGAACCCGCTTTCCGGACTCACGTTCATCCCTCTGGAAGCGCTCAGCGCGTCCAGGTAGTCCCGCTAGCTAGAGCAGGAAGGCAGTCCCATGGCTCAGTCCTGGATGGAGACCGTCGCCGAGGCGCAGCGACGTGCGAAGAAGCGGTTGCCACCTTCGGTCTACTCCGCGCTGGTGGCTGGCAATGAGCGTGGCATCTCCTACCGCGACAATCTGGACGCCTTCGGTGAGTTGGGCCTTGCTCCGCATGTGGCCGGTAACTACGGCGAGCGAGACCTCAGCACTTCCGTGATGGGCGAGTGGATCTCGATGCCGGTCATCATCTCCCCGACCGGAGTACAGGCCGTCCACCCCGACGGAGAGGTCGCGGTCGCACGAGCAGCCGCCAATCGCGGCATCGCCATGGGCCTGAGCTCCTTCGCGAGCAAGCCCATCGAGGACGTCATCGCCGCCCACTCACAGATCTTCTTTCAGCTGTACTGGATGGACTCCCGCGACACGATGCTGGCACTGATGGAACGCGCCCGCGCCGCGGGTGCCAAGGGCCTCATCCTCACCCTGGACTGGTCGTTCTCCTACGGCCGCGACTGGGGCAGCCCCCTGATCCCGGAGACGGTGAACCTCAAGGCCATGGCTCGGTTCGCCCCTGAGGCCATCACCCGGCCGCGCTGGCTCCTCGACTTCGCCAAGGGCAAGAAGATCCCCGACCTCACCGCGCCGAACCTCGCAGTTGGCGGTGCGGCGGCGCCGACGTTCTTCGGCGCATATGGACGCTGGCAGCAGACGCCGCCCCCCTCGTGGGAAGACATCGCGTGGTTCGTCGAGCAGTGGGGTGGGCCGATCATGCTCAAGGGGATCTGCCGCGTCGATGATGCCAAACGCGCGGTGGATGCCGGCTTCTCCGCCATCTCGGTGTCCAACCACGGAGGCAACAACCTCGACACGACACCGGCTCCCATCCGCTGCCTGCCGGCCGTCGCCGACGCGGTCGGTGACCAGATCGAGGTCCTCCTCGACGGCGGCATCCGGCGTGGCAGTGACGTCGTCAAGGCAGTCGCCCTCGGCGCGCGCGCAGTGATGATCGGCAGGGCCTACTTGTGGGGCCTCGCCGCCAACGGTCAGGCCGGCGTCGAGAACGTCCTCGACGTGCTCCGCATGGGCATCGACTCCACGCTGTACGGCCTTGGACACCGATCGATACTCGAACTGAGCCCCAGCGACGTCATCATCCCGCCCTCCTTCACTCGCACGGCCGGCGTGCCCGCCGATGCCCCGTGACCAACGCCCTTGCGAATACGAGTTGGGTCGACGTGCCCGACCGGCCGCTGGTCCTGGTGCCACTGGGTTCGACCGAGCAGCACGGACCCCACCTGCCCTTCTCCACTGACACCCTCATCGCGACCGCTGTCGCAAGAGGAGCAGCCGACGACTATCGCGACCGCACGGGAACAGCCGTTATCGTCGCCCCCGCCGTCGCGTATGGCGCCAGCGGTGAGCATCAGGGTTTCCCCGGGACGATCTCGATCGGGCACGAGGCGTTGCGATCGATGCTCGTCGAGATGGTCCGCTCGCTGTCAGCCTGGGCTGGCTCGGTCGTCTTCGTCAACGGCCACGGAGGAAACACCGTCACCCTCAAGGCCGTGGTGGACCAGATGCGCTTCGAGCAACACCAGGTTTCGATGGTGATCTGTGCGCTCGAGACAACTGCCGATGCGCATGCGGGCTTCGACGAGACATCCGTGATGCTGCACCTCCACCCCGAACTCGTCGACATGGCCCGAGCCGAGGTTGGAAACACAGCACCGCTCGACGAACTGCTCCCGCAACTCATGGCTGAAGGTGTGCGACCCATCACAGCCAACGGAATCCTCGGCGATCCGACCGAAGCGACCGCCGAGGACGGTGAGAGGCTGTTTGGACAACTCATCGACCACGCCCTTCGGGAGATCACCCATGACTGATCGAGCCATGACCGAACCGCGCATCGCGCTTGTCACTGGTGCCGCCCGCGGTATCGGCGCCGCCACGGTCGCCCACCTCTGCGCCGATGGCTACCGCGTCGTCGCAGTCGACATCGCCGGCACCCACCAGGAGGCCGAAGGGGTCGACTATGCGCTGTCGACCTGGGCTGACCTAGAGGCGGTTGCCGAGCAGTACCCCGGATCGGTGATCCCCGTGGCTGCGGACGTCCGCGACGTGCAGGCACTGCGAGCCGCTGCCGACCTCGCCGTCGAGCGATGGGGTCGTCTGGACGTCGCGGTCGCTGCTGCTGCAGTCATCATCGGCGGCAAGCCACTGTGGGAAACCCCCAGCGAGCACCTGCAGACCCTGCTGGACATTGACCTCGTCGGTGTATGGAACACCGCCACCGCGACGGTTCCCCACATGCTCAACGGCCCCAACCCGCAGGGTTGCCGCTTCGTCGCTGTCGCCTCGCCCGCGGGAATCAGCGGACTCTTCCGCCTCGCCGGTTACAACGCTGCCAAGCACGCCGTCATCGGCCTCGTGAAGGGTCTTTCCGCTGACCTCGTCGGTACCGGCGTAACGTCGGTCGCCGTCTCGCCGGGTTCGACTGACACTCGCATGCTCCAAGCCACGGCCGATCTCTACGGCCTCGACAGTGTCGAGGATTTCGTCGCCTCCTCGCCGATCCGACGGCTCCTCCACCCCGACGAGCTCGCCGCGACCATCGCGTTCTGCTGCTCCATCACCGGCGGCGTACTCAACGGCTCCGTGGTTTCCGCAACCGGCGGATTCAACGGGGGCTGACGCCGCGGTTCGTCGCGAGATGCGCCAACGGGACGTGGATCCGTGAGGGTCAACCCTCGTCAACAGACCGGTGCTTGTATGAGAGGGTTCAGCGGAGGGATTAGTGCAGCCTTTAGTGGACTAAAGAGTGCAGCCCCGGGGTCGCTAGCTCAATGGTAGAGCTGCGGACTTTTAATCCGTAGGTTCGGGGTTCGAGCCCCCGGCGACCCACTCGCGAAACCCGTTGCACTGCAACAGGTTTAGCGTTTCCGGCAAGGGCTCGAAGATGAGCAATTTCTCTCATAGCCCTTTCGAATAGCCCTTTCCACGACGACTGGAGGGCCCCTATTCGGCACTAGGTTCCGCGACCCACGGGACGAGGGACCGACCCTCGTTGACCCTCAGGCACGGCTAGGGTGACTTCCCTGATAGCGATAGTTGTTGGTACGTAACGACTATCGGACCTCGCCTGGCCGCAGTTGGGTTCAAGTGGCACTCCGGTCGACTCCTCGGATCACCTTGTCCTGGTGGTCTCTGAGTGAGTTGTGTACGGACGCGCTATCCGTGGGTTCAAGGAGCCGCTCGGCTGACGCGCGGGGCGAGTTCGATCGCTCACAGCAGGCTGCGCTTGGCAGGGTGGCACTTGANTGCCCATCGAGCCACAGTACGGTCTGAAGTCGCGACTGCGAGGAAAGGGGACCGGGTCAACGACCCGCACGCACTTGACTTACGGCGAGAACCAGCTCGTCGAACAAGGCGTCGACGTATTTCGCGAGTTCCGGATCGAGTCGGAATGACACGGGGCCTCGCACGAGCGTGTTGCTGAACAAGCCCTGTCGCTGCAGCAGGTGCTTTTCAACGGCAAGGAAGCTGTCGAGCTCGCCTTGGACCGAGATCATTTCCACAAGTGGCGCGTTGATCGCCTCGACGGCAGCGAAGTCGGATTCTTTGAGCGCTCGCCAGAGGGCAATGACTGCCCAACACACGTCGGCGCCGGGCATCGTTCCGACGATGCCCCTTTGGAAGCTGTCGACAAGTGCTAGTCCGCCGGTACCTTCGAGGATCTTTGCGTTACCAGATGTTGCCTCGAGGAGTGCTGTCACGCGGGGGCCGATCGGTTGGGCCTCGGGCTTGAAGACCGCCTGGCCAGGGAACTCGACGGCGATGCGCGCCTGCATCTCGATGGAAAGTGGTTGGCCCACGTATCCGCTGGCGTCCTGCACCACGACGGGAATGTTGATGGCATCTAGAAGTGCCCTGTAGTAGAGGAGTTTGTCGTGGTCAGCGACAGCGGTTGCGAGCGGCGGGATGGCCATGACTGCTGTGGCGCCCATGTCTACTGCTCGTCGGGCGCGTTCCACCGCGACGTGTGTGCTCTCCGCACCGACGCTCAGAATGCACTGCACCCCTGCCTCGGCCGCTACCCTGCACGCTCGATTAGCGACCATCTCGACTTCAGCATCGCTAAGCCGCAGGACTTCGGACACCATTCCCATGACCACGCCATCTGCGCCCTGGTCGAGGATCCAGCGGATCTCGGCCTCGAGGGTCTCCAGGTCCACGCTCCCATCGGGCGCGTAGGGGGTCTGGAATACCGGAAGAACCCCGCTAACTGCAACTGCCGTCATGTCCACGCTCCGGTCGACCGCGGGGTCG
>JAPLBU010000358.1:0-3282 GCA_026392575.1 Actinomycetota bacterium
GTCCTCGGTGACGTCCATGACGACAACCTACGGAGGGGGTCTGACACTCGAGAAGATGTTGATGTGCAACGGAATCAGACGGACACTCGCTCACCAGGTTGCGGAACGATGACGGCCACATCCCACGCGGCACGGATCCGGTCAGCAAGGGCGCTCGATGCATCCTCCTCGCCGTGGTTGACGAAGACCTGCGCGGGCTTGGTGTCGCACGACATCAGCCAGTGGACCAGTTCGCTGGCATCAGCGTGCACCGAGAACGCCTCGATCTCGACGATCTCCGCGCGCACCGGCACGTACTGCCCGTGGATCTTCAGCTCGTGCACGCCGTCGCGCAGCATGCGTCCAGGCGTTCCGACCGCCTGGAAGCCGACGAGAAGGACGGTGTTGTCGCGGTCGGGCAGGAGGGCCTTCAGGTGGTGCGTCACCCGCCCGCCGCTGCCCATCCCGGACGCCGACACGATGATGCGCGCGCCACCGTGATCGAGGGCCATCGACTGCTGCGGGGTGGTGGCCTCATGCGTGTTGGGCAGGTCGATGGCGTCTGGCCCTTCGGCCACCGTTGCGGAGTTGATCTCCGGGTCACCGTCCTGGATCGCCCGCACGTACACGCGCATTCCGGCGAGTGCCATCGGGCTGTCGACGTGGATCGGCGCCACGGGGATGCGCTGCTGGTCCTGCAGGGTGCGCAGGGCGCGCAGCAGCACCTCCGTGCGGTCGACCGCGAAGGCCGGGATGACGACGGTGCCGCCACGCTTGAGTGTGCGGGTGATCGCCGCTGCCATCTGGTCGAGCTCGGCTTCGACGTCCTCGTGCTCGCGGTTGCCGTACGTCGACTCGACGACGATCGCATCGGCCGCGGACGGTGGGACGGGCGGCGCGAGCAGCGGATGGTTGCCGCGGCCGAGGTCACCGCTGAACACGACGGTCTTCCCGCTGCCACCGTCGGTGATCGTCACGATGGACGAGCCGAGGATGTGACCGCCGTGGTCGAGATGTGCGGTGACGCCGTCGGCAGGATGGAACTCGGTGCCGAACTCCACCGGCCGCAGCAGGGCGATGGCGCGCTCGGCATCGTTCACGTCGTACAGCGGCTCAGGCTGCTCGTGCCGCGAGAAGCCCTTCTTGCGGGCGAAGGCGGTGTCCTCCTCCTGCAGCTTCGCGCTGTCGCGCAGGATGATCGGCACCAGTTCCGCGGTGTTCGGGGAGCAGTACACGGGGCCATCGAAGCCGTCGCGAACGAGGGCGGGCAGGTAGCCGCAGTGGTCCAGATGTGCGTGGCTGAGAATCACCGCGGAGAGCCGGGTCGGGTCGATGGGGAAGGGCTCCCAGTTGCGTGCGCGGATCTCTCGCGGGCCCTGGAACAGGCCGCAGTCGACGAGGAACCGCGCATCGGCGGCCGACGCACCCGTCTCGACCAGGGTCTTCGACCCGGTGACGGTGCCGGCTGCGCCGATGAAGGTCAGGAACATGCTTCAGGTGTAGCACGCACGCCACCGCCATGATGGGCCGTGCGTGCTCGGTGGAGTGCGATACCGGTGAGCACACCACCGCAGGCAAGTGCGCAGGTGGCTATCGGCCAGGCACTGGCGAGGTCGCCGGGTCCGCCGGGCCCGGTCAGCGCCTGCGTGCGATGCAGGCGGATCACCGGGTACTGCGGAAGAAGCGCACGCACATCCTCGATCGGCATGCTCGATCGGAAGCCGTCGAGATAGCCCGCGAATCCGCTGGCGATCAGGACGTCGCGAAGTCGCTCGGCGCTGTCCGGCTGCCCGGTGACCTCCTCGGCCTGCGCCTGCCACCAGCCCACCGGACTCCCGAGGCGGGGGGTGGGGACCCAGACCTCGGCGCTGGGATGTGCCTTCAGGTTCCGGAACCAGTCGGATCGCCGGCCGAACCCGGCCGCGCAGTACAGGTCACCGTCGTATTCAGCGAAGTTGACGGGAGTGCGGTGGATGGCGCCGGTGACCCGGCCGGTGTGGGTGAGGACCATGATCTGCCCGGACAGCTCTCGGCGGCCCATGAAGGCGCCAAAGCCGAGCCGCCACATGAGCAGCATCCCGTGATTCATGTACCGGAAGCCAGTGCGAAGGGCTTCCTCCCGTGTCGATGGCGCGCTGTCGTGAGCCATGGAGACCTCCCAGCCCAGCGTGCCACGCGGTCGGCGGTCGGCGCTCGCTGTGGGGGATCCCGAGGGAGGGTTGACGGGTGTCAGGGGTGGGGCCTAACGTTGCGGTTGTTCGAACAGGTGTTCGAACAACCGATCTGAGGCCCGGATTCGCGGCTGGGCCTTGGGCACCACCTCGGTCACCGGGACCGCCTCGACCCCGGTCCCGGTGACCGAGGACCGGGTGGCAAGGCCCATCGCGAGGCACAGCGAGAGGGGCGGCAGATGAGCCGCCGCTACCGGTCGGAGCCGGTCGAGGTGGTGATGGACGAGCGCGGGGAGCCAGCGGTGTTCCGCTGGCGGGGTCGGCGGTACGCCGTGCAGGTGATCGTGACGAGTTGGGTCGAGGCAGCACCACGCACCGGGATCACCGGGGTGTACGACCTGTACCGGATCGTCCGGGGCCAGCGATGGCGCTGGGGTCTGGCGCGGGTCATCGACTAACGCACGACGGCCGGGCCACAGCGACCAGCCCACGAGAGTCAGGGAGACCAGACATGAGCATTCCCCGCTCGGCAGATGACCTGCTGATGTCCGCTCGACGCAGCCTCACGGAGGCCAGCATCGCGACCACCGCGGGCGAGCGCTATGCCGCGGCACACCTGGCAGCCCTGCGTGCTGCTGCCGCGGTCCTCGCTGCCCGGAGCCGGCCGGCATCGCGCCGGTCTCGAGTGATGAGCGTGTGGGTGGTCACGCCGCAGGTCGCGCCGGAGCTCGGGGAGTGGGCCGCCTTCTTCGCCGCGGGTGCGCGCAAGCGAGCCGCGGCCGAGGCTGGGCTCGACTGCGTCGCGCACCGAGAGGCCGATGACCTCGTCCGCGATGCGGATGCCTTCATCGCCCGGGTCTGCGAGTTCCTTGACGTGCCCTACCAGCCCACGATGGGCAGTTCCGCGATGGGCAGTTCCCTGCTGCACGTCGGCTAGCGCACCACCCCAGTCCCGGTCAGCGGTGCCTCCCGCTGGCCAGCCGATCGCGGGGCGGGGGCTCGGCATTCCTGTGACACGTCGAGCCCCCGTCCCTGCGTCCCGCGCGTACCCCCCGTCCCGCTGCCCTCCGTTTCCGCTGCGCCCACACACCTCAGGACCCCCATGACCTTCAGTCATCTGCAAGTGGCATCC
>JAPLBU010000358.1:3348-4220 GCA_026392575.1 Actinomycetota bacterium
CATGGGCCTGACCGATCGCGACGGCCTGTACGGCGCGGTCCGCTGGGCGCTGGCCTGCCGGACGGCTGGGATCAGCCCGGTTCTCGGAGTGGACCTGGTGATGGAGGAGACCACCCCGGCGGCTCGACCGACCGGGTCGGCGACGGTCCGACGCACTCCGGCACACGGTGGCACCTGGATCGATGAGGATCGGCCGCGGGTGCTGCTGCTGGCGACGAACGCGACCGGCTGGGCATCCCTGTGTCGGCTGGTGTCCGCCGCGCATATGGGAGAGCACACCGAGCGCGGCCGGCCCTGGCTGACCTGGGCCGTACTGCGCGAGCACCACGAGGGAGTCGTTGCGCTGCTGTCCGCCGACTCAGAGGTGGGTCGGCTGATCGCCACGCAGCGCGCACATCGGGCGGCAGCAGCAGCCCGGCCGTGGCGGGCGATCTTCGGTCCCCGGCTCGGCATCGCCGTCACCTCGCATCGCACGGCTAGCCGGCATCGCCATGCCACGGCCACCGCAGCAGCGATGCTCGGCTGGGCGCGGCAGGAGCAACTGCCCGTGGTGCTCACCAATGCCGTGCGCTATCTGCAGCCGGCCGGTGCGCGGGTGGCCGATGTCCTCGACTCGGCCCGGCGGCTGGTGCCGCTGGCCTCCCGGCACATCACGCCGGACAACGGCGAGGCCTTCGTCAAGGATGCGCAGCAGATGGCGCAGGTGGCCGACGAGATCGCCACCGCGGCCGGTGAGCGCGACGGTCGTCGGCTGCTCGCCGACACCCAGCGACTGGCCGAGCACTGCGCCCTCGACCCGACGGTCGATCTCGGCCTCGGGGAGGTGTTCGTGCCGGAGCTCGATGTGCTGCTGCGGCGACCGGTACCGGTCG
>JAPLBU010000166.1 GCA_026392575.1 Actinomycetota bacterium
ACATCCATGACTACTCCCTGATGGTTGTTCGGTTCATTCGGTCAACGCGGGTCTACGGGGTACACGAGGGCGGTGGCACCGTCGATCCTCGTGACGATGACGTCGGTGCCGTCGGGGACAGGCTCCGACGTGACATCCACATCCAGGCGCGCGGACCACACCTCGCCCTTCAACGTGATGCGGCCGTCGTCCCGGGTCACCTCGCTGATCGCCCGCGCCCGTGAACCCGGCAGCGCGTCGACGCCCGTGCGTGTCATGCCCGAGGACTTGCGCAGGTGCTTCAGGGCAAGGGGCCGCACGAAGGCAATGCCAGCCAGGGAGACCCCGACACCGATGACGGCCTGCGCCCATAGAGGTGCGCCCGCCGCCGCGGAGATCGCGGCCGTCGCGGCGCCCACGGCGATCAGGCCGAATGTCAGGTCGACCGTGAAGATCTCGATGCCCACGGCGACCAGGGCCGCGATCATCCACAGCAGCGCCGGTGACATCCGTACCTCCTTCATTCACTGTAGTCCGAAATGCCCGGATGGGCCGTCCAGCCGCGGATGCGGAGTAATATACGCTCCTATGACGCAGATACGGATTTCTGAAGCGGCTGAGCTCCTCGGGGTCAGCGACGACACGGTGCGTCGCTGGCTGGACTCCGGTCGGCTCGCCGCCGGACCGGAAGCACCCGGGCCCCGCACCGTCGATGGAGCAAGCATCGCGGCCGCGATGGCCGAGCAGGCAGTCGACCCAGGCCCGGTCAGCAGCCAGTCCGCCCGCAATCGCTTCCCCGGCATCATCACCCGCGTTGAGAAGGACGGCGTCATGGCGCTGGTCGAGATCCAGGCCGGACCGCACCGAGTCACCTCACTGCTCAGCCGTGAGTCGGCCGACGAGCTCGGACTCGCACCGGGTGTCCGCGCGGCGGCCGTCATCAAGTCCACCAACGTCATCGTCGAACTCGAAGCGAGTCCATGAGGCTGGGTCGCGTCGGCGCCATCTGGTTGGCTGCCGTCACCACCGTGGCGGTCTCGGTCATCGGTACGGAGCCAGGCGCCGCTGCCACGGCCGCACCCGTCGGCACCATCACCGTGTCAGCGGCATCGTCACTCACGGACGTCTTCCCCGTCATCGCCGCGGCCTTCGAGAAGCGATTCCCCGGCACGACGGTGAGGTTCAACTTCGGTGGCAGCTCTGCCCTCGTCGAGCAGGTGAACGCCGGCGCCCCCGTCGACGTCCTGGCCACCGCGTCCGAGCCGACCATGTGGAAGGCCGTCAACGCCGGGCACGCTGGACGGCCCCTGCTGTTCGCGAAGAACACCATGGCAATCGCCATGCCCCCCGGCAACTCGGCAGGAGTCACGTCGCTCAGCGATCTGTCACGCACTGACGTGATAACCGCCGCATGCGCCGTGGCCGTACCGTGCGGATCGGCGGCGAGGGACCTGTTCGCCCGAAATGGCGTGACCGTCAGGCCTGTCACGTTCGAACTCGACGTGCGCGGAGTCCTCGGGAAGGTGATGGCCGACGAGGTCGATGCCGGCATCGTCTACGTCACAGACGTTCGTGCTGCCGGAAGTGCCGTGACATCCGTGGCCATCCCGGCCGATCGCAACGTCACGACAACGTACCCGATTGCCGCCGTTATCAGCAGCGCCAACCCGGTGACCGCAAAGGCATTCGTGGCGTACGTCAGGTACTCACGATCCGCGCAGGGCATCCTGCGCGCCTACGGATTCGCCCGGCCCTGGTGAGCACGCGTCGCACGACGCCGCGGCCCGCCTTCCTGGTCATCCCCGGGTCGGTCGCACTGGCCTTCCTGATCATTCCCCTTCTCGCCTTGCTGTGGCAGGCGCCGTGGGGTGACCTCGCATCGATCATCAGTTCTCCGCTCGCCCTTGATGCCCTGCGGCTGTCGCTCGTCACCTCGCTGACCGCAACGGCGTTCGCTGCAGTGGTCGGCGTGCCGCTCGCCTGGCTGCTCGCGCGCGACGTCTTCCCCGCCACGCGCCTCGTGCGTGCCATCGTGATCGTTCCGCTGCTGCTGCCGCCGGTCGTCTCCGGCGTGATGCTGCTGTCAGCATTCGGCAGGCGCGGCTTCGTCGGGCAGTACCTCTACTCGATCTTCGGCATCCAGCTCCCGTTCACCACCGCGGGTGTCGTGCTCGCCGAGGCGTTCGTGGCGATGCCCTTCCTGATCATCACGCTCGAAGGAGCCTTCCGGACACTCGACAGACGCTACGAGGATGCGGCCATCACCCTGGGCGCATCGTCATGGACGGTGTTCCGGCGCGTGACCATCCCGTTGATCGCGCCCTCCCTGCTGGCGGGTGCGGTGCTCTGCTGGGCGCGCGCGCTCGGCGAGTTCGGAGCCACGATCACGTTCGCCGGCAACCTGCCCGGTGTCACTCAGACCATGCCGCTCGCCGTCTACAGCGCCCTCGAGTCGGACCGGTCTGCGGCAATCGCGTTGAGCGTCCTCCTGCTCGCCGTGTGCGTCGGCGTCCTCGTCGCCCTGCGCGGCTACTACCTGAAGGGGTCATCGGCATGACGATCACCTTCGACGCGAGCGTCACACGCGGTTCCTTCACGCTGAGCGTCGCGACCGAGTTCGAGCCGGGCACGGTCGTTGCCGTTCTCGGGCCGAATGGATCGGGCAAGTCGACGCTGCTGCGTGCCATCGCCGGGCTGCAGCCTGTGTCCGCCGGCAGCGTCGGGATCGACTCCGTGGTCGTCGATGACGCGAGCCACGTGTTCATGCCACCGCAAGGGCGTGCGATCGGCCTGGTCCCCCAGGACTATGCACTCTTTCCGCACCTGTCCGTTCGCGACAACGTCGCCTTCGGCCCACGCTCCCGTGGGGCCGGGAGGCGGGCTGCTTCACAGCTTGCCGACGCCACCCTTGTCCGACTCGGCATCTCGGATCTCTCGAATCGCAGGCCCAGCGAGATCTCGGGCGGTCAGGCCCAGCGCGTCGCCCTCGCCCGGGCTCTCGCGACGAACCCGGCGATCCTGCTGCTCGACGAGCCGCTGGCCGCCCTCGACGTCGAGACGCGCGATGCGGTGCGCGCCGAGCTCGACATCCACCTGACGTCGTTCGCGGGTTGCGCCATCTTCGTCACGCACGACCCGCTCGATGCACTGCTGCTCGCCGACCGCGTCCTTGTCCTCGAAGAAGGCCGGATCGTGCAGGACGGGACCCCGGTCGACTTGGCACACCAGCCCGCCACGACCTACGTCGCCGCACTGATGGGCGTGACACTGCTGCGCGGAAGTGCCGAGGGCGGGCTGATGTCCGTCGACGGTGGCGGCGGACTTCACATCGCTGACGCGACGGTCGTAGGCCGTGTTCAGTGCGTCGTGCGTCCGGAGTCCGTGACGCTGCATCGTCAGCAGCCGGAGGGCAGTGCACGCAACACGTGGCAGGGCATCGTCCGATCGCTGCAGCCGTCGCACGATCGCGTGCGGGTCCTCGTCGACGGCGAACCTTCGATCGTCGCCGTCGTCACCCCTGCTGCCGTAGCCGAACTCGGCCTCGTCACCGGAACACCGGTCTGGCTGAGCATGAAGGCCGTCGACCTCGCGGTCTACCGTTCCCCCGCGCACTAGGGTCGACGAGTGCCCACGCCCATCGACGAGCTCGTGCACCCGAGCTGGGCACCGACCTTGGCTCCTCTTCAGCCCCAGTTCACCGAGATCGGTGACTTCCTGCGGGCGGAGTCGGCCGCTGGACGGGGTTGGGCGCCCGCCGGCGATCGGATCCTGCGGGCCTTCGAACAGCCACTCGACGACGTGCGCGTGCTCATCGTCGGACAGGATCCGTATCCGACTCCCGGCCATGCCGTAGGACTCTCGTTCTCCGTCGCCGCCGACGTTCGCCCACTGCCGCGCAGCCTGTCGAACATCTTCCGCGAGCTGCAAGCCGATCTGGCCCTGCCAGCACCGGCCACCGGTGACCTCACGCCCTGGACGCAGCACGGGGTCATGCTGCTCAACCGGGTCCTGACCGTGCGGCTTGGCGAGCCCGGCAGCCATCGAGGTATCGGGTGGGAGGCCATCACGGCGGCGGCGATCTCCGCTCTCGTCGCCCGGCCCGATGCCCCGCTCGTGGCGATCCTGTGGGGGCGTGATGCGCAGACACTGCAGCCGGATCTGCCCGACGTGCCGGTCATCGCGTCCGCACACCCGAGTCCACTGTCGGCCGACCGCGGGTTCTTCGGTTCCCGGCCGTTCAGCCGCGCGAACGCCCTGCTCGACGAGCTCGGCGCCGACCCCGTCGACTGGTCCCTTGCCTAGAACAGATCAACCCCCTGTCGAGCGGCCCGTTGTGGTCGAGTTCAGCCACGGCAGACCAGCCACAACGGGCCAATCGGCGGGCCCTTGAGCGACCTCGATGGGGGTCAGGCGATGGGGGTCAGGCGGTGGGGAGCAGGTCGCGGCGAACGAGGTCCTTGTGCACGGCTGCCTCGGCGAAGAAGGAGGCGAACGGGATCGTGCCGGCGATCAGGATCGCGAGCGTGCGCGGGACGCTGTAGCGAACCCGGAAAGCCAGATCGACGCCGGTGATCAGGTACAGGAAGTACAGCCAGCCGTGCGCAATCCACAGCAAGCCGTAGAACGCCGGACGCGCGTCGGGATTGCCGTAGTCAAGGAAGAGCCGTCCGACGACGAGCCAGATGAATGCCGTGGCCAGCACAACACCCGTAACCCATGCCATCACGCGGTAGCGCAGAAACGCACCCTTCATGCCCAGCCTCCCGGTACCTCGTTCGCATGCGGCGGGTCTGCCCCGGGCCGCTGACAGGTGATCCCCGCGACCGCGATGCCGAAGCGCGACGCGGCCACAACCTGGTCGAGGTCGGCGATGTCGGCACGACCAAGATCGTTGTGCAGCCAGTAGGCGAGGAAACCACCGCTGAAGGAATCGCCCGCGCCGAGTCGACGACGGGCACGCGCGGCACGTCCAGCACGATGTCGGTGCCCGCGGCGATCACGTGAACCGCATTGGAGCCATCGGTGAACAGGACGACGGCCCCGCAGCTCTCCTGCAGCGCCACCGCGGCCTCGATGGTTCCGGTCCCGGGGAACAGATACTCCAGATCGTCGCCGCTCACCTTGACGATGTCGGCGCGGCCGATGACCGCAGCGAGCGATGTCCGCAGCAGGCCGAGCCGATCGACACTGGGACGGCAGTTGGGATCGATCATCACGAGTTGGTCGTCATTGGCAGCGCCCACCACCGCAATGAGCGCATCCGCGAGCGGCTGCATCACGAGAGCGAGCGTGCCCGCATGGATGGCCCTCGACTCCGAATCGAAGTGTGCAAGTGCCATCTCGGGAGTCACGGTCGCAGCGGATGTCCCGTCGAGCATGAACCGATAGGACGCCGCGCCGGACTCGTCGATCTGCGCAATCGCCAGGGTCGTCGGCTCGGGGACCAAGTCGCCGAGTCCGAGCCGCACGCCATCGTGGTCGAGCAGGCGCATGATCCGCTGACCGAACGGATCGGACGACACACCTCCGAGGAAGCTCGACGGCACCCCTAGCCGCGCGACGGTGCGAGCCGTGTTGAGCGGGCCCCCGCCGACGACGGACGTGACCTCGCCCTGAGCGTCGACGATGACGTCGACAAGGGCCTCGCCGATGACAGTGACCATGATGGCAACAGGTTAGTGGACGGCCTCGAGTGCCGCGTGATGCTCGACCGCCCAGTCCGCCAGGGCCGTCACAGGCACGATGAGACTCCTGCCGGAATCCGTCAGTTCGTACTCGACACGCGGTGGGACCTCGGCGTAGACCGTGCGCCGGATGAGGCCGTCGGCCTCGAGCCTGCGAAGGGTAAGCGTCAGCATGCGCTGGGAGATCCCTTCCAGGCCTAGCTTCAAGGCAGTGAAGCGCAGCGGCCCATGACTCAGGGTCACGATGACCAGCAGGCTCCACTTGTCGCCAATGCGGGCGAACGTGTCGCGGATCACCCGACACCGCTCGGAGTCATGGTCGGGCAGCGTCACCGGCGCCATGGTCGCCTCCCTAGGCCTTGGTCACATCCCTGTGCCTTTTGCAGACAAGTCAATAGTCCACCATAGTGTGGCTAGGCACAAGTAGTAACTATTGATCCGCCCACCCAAGGAGTCCCATGCCCGTCGCCCTGATCGTCCTCGCCACCCTCCTAGGCCTCGCCGCCGCCGGCTCCGCCTTCGGGAAGCTGAAGCGGGTGCCCTCGGTCGTAGCGTCCATGCACGCGGTCGGCGTCAGTGATGGGCAGATGCGCATCCTGGCCACCCTCGAACTCCTCGGCGCGGCCGGCTTGCTCGTGGGTATCTGGGTGCCGTTCCTCGGTATCGCCGCCGCCATCTGCCTGGCGCTCTACTTCCTCGGTGCCGTCATCGCGCATGTGCGCTCAGCCGAGCCTGCGAAGACTGCCGTCGCCCCCGTGCTCCTGATGATCCTCGCCATTGCGACGGCCGCGCTTGAGCTGGCCCGCTAGCCATGGCCGTCTTCACCGGCGCGGAGATCGAGTACCTGCGCACCCAGCCGCTCATGCGCTTCGCTACGGCATCGCTTTCCGGACGACCCGACGTCGCCCCCGTCGTCTTCGAACTCGATGGCGACGACATCGTCACCGCCGGGTTCGATATCGCCAAGACAGTTCGCTACAAGAACGTCCAGGCGAACCCGCGTGCCACCGTCGTCATCGACGACCTCGCCTCGATGAATCCGTGGTCGCCCCGCGGAATCAAGGTGATCGGCGCGTGCATCGTCGAGAGCCACGGCGGTGGAGAGCGATTCCGCATCAGCCCAGAAGTGATCATCAGCTGGGCGATCAACGACACGACTCCCGGGGTCCCGACGATGGAGCGACGGACGGTCGACTAGGCCGGGACCTCGTCCTCTCGCCGCGCCTCGAGCCACAGCCATCGTCCGTAGAGCACCACGGCGAAGATGGCAAAGAACCACCACTGGAACGCGTAGAAGAAGTTCTGCAGCGGGAAGGCCACATCACCCGTCTGGGCCGTCGCCTGCACCGGGACCGGTGCCGGAGATGAACCCGGCTCCTGCGCTGTCAGCACGATGAACCCGGGCAGCAGGTCGGCGCCCCAGGTCGCCGCCAGTCGGTCCGATGCGATCGACGCCACCGTGCCCGGCTCGACCACCGCATCCGAGTAGAACTGCTCGTTCGGCTGCAGCACCCCGGTGACGGTCACATCACCGACTGGCGGCTCCGCACCGGGACTCGTGTCGGCAGGCAGCGATCCCCGAAGGACGGCTGCGACCCGGCCGTCGGCAAGACGAAGCCCCGCGACGCTCCAGACGCCCGGCGCTCCGGCATGCACTCGGTTGCTGACGGCCACCTGCATCGAAGGCTCGTAGACACCCGTAGCCGTGACCGGTCGGCCGATGACCTCGTTCGGAAGTTGCGTCACGTCTGGAGGGAGCACCTCCTGCACGGGAATCGGCAAGGATGCCGATGCACGCTCCGCCTCGAGAATGGTCTGAGTTCGATCCCACTGCCAGCGACCCAGCAGGATCGCAGCAGCGACCAGCAGCAGGACGACCAGCGCGGCCACGATCCCGCGTGGGGTCAGCGCCAGGCGCAGCATGCCCTTACTTGCTGGCGGCGTCATCCGCGTCGGGCACAGTGCCCGCGCCCCTGCGCTCGGCCTCGCCGCGGGCTATCGCATCCTGGATGACCTGACGGTCCTGCGCCCGCTCGATGCCGTCGCGCCCGGGTGGGAGGTTTGGGTCGATCCTCTTCATCTGCTTCGAGAGCGACTTCCACAGGAAGAACATCGCGATGCCCAGAGCGACGACGAAGGCCATGGCGATCGGGCCGGCATCGTCGATGAGCGACCTCTGCTGATCGGGGTCGGTGGTCTCCGCAAGCACCTGGGCAACGATCGCGATCATGATGCGTCCTCACGTAGGCCGGCGAACAGGTCGTCCTCCGGCACGCTGGTCTCAACCCGCGAACGGGCGAGTTGGAAGTCCTCCGTGGGCCAAACCTCACGCTGGAATGCCAACGGCACCGCGAACCACGTGCTGTCCGGGTCGATCTGCGTGCGATGCTCGATCAACGCACGGTCGCGTACCTCGAACCAGTCGGCCGCCGCGACACGCGTCGTGACGATGTTCGCGTCGTCGGGCCGGTCATCCCAGCTGGTGAGCCAGTCGTGGTACGGGGAGTCAAGGTCGGCGTCGATCATCGCCGCCCAGTCCCGGGAAGCGCGCGGGGTCGGCTGCCGCATCGATCGCCGCCATGGTGGTCTCATGCGTGCGAATGTGGTCGGGGTGCGGGTAGCCACCGTTCTCGTCGTATGTCGTGACGACCTGGGGCCGGAACTCCCGGATCAGCGCGACGAGTGGCTCGATCGTGGCCTCGACAGGAAGCTCGGCGAAGCACCCCACCGGCAGTGGCGGGAGTGGATCACCCTCGGGGTACCCGGAATCCTCGAAGCCCAGCCACGCATGCTGCACGCTCAGCACCGCGGCAGCTGCCGCCATCTCGTCCCGACGCACCGCAAGCAGCCCCCGCGCATCGACGTCGGCCTGCGCGACAGCATTGAGGACGTCGCCTCGTTCACCGCCGGTGCAGGTGACGACCATGACCTCGACCCCCTCGGCGATGTACTTCGCCATCGAGGCAGCGCCCTTGCTGGACTCGTCGTCCGGATGGGCGTGCACGGCCATGAGTCGAAGGGAGCGGGTCACGGGGATAGTCTCCACCACGTGCCCACACCTTTCACCCGGG
Source organism: Actinomycetota bacterium (assembly GCA_026392575.1). GTDB lineage: Bacteria > Actinomycetota > Actinomycetes > S36-B12 > S36-B12 > UBA10649. The sequence goes on from JAPLBU010000166.1 coordinate 8,735, forward strand.
ACCAGCTCAGCCCGGCGATGCAGGAGCGATACGGGCTCAATCGACGCCCCGTTGGCCGCTGGATCGGCTTGACCATCGTCACCATCCTGTTCGTGGCAGCCCTGGCCTACGTCTTCGTCGGCCTCACGCGCAACTCGATCGATTCCCGGCTCGTAACGTGGGACGACGTTGCCGCCGATCGGGTCAACATCACCTTCCAGGTGCGCCGGCAGGCCACGGACGAGGTCCAGTGCGTACTCCGGGCCCAGGACGAGAAGCGCAACGACGTTGGCTACGCAACCGTCGTCGTGCCGGCGGGCCAGGCGGAGCTCGTGGTCGACTACTCCCTGCGGACCCTGGCTCCCGCCTACACCGCCGAACTGCTCGGCTGCGCCGTCGGGGCGCCGCCCAACGTCACACTCCCCGCATTCCCGGCCGGCGTCGTACCGCCGGATCAGCCCTACTCCTGACCACCCCTCGCGCTCCAGCGCCGTTGGACGTACCGTCGGCGGGTGACCTCACTCGCGCCCCCCATCCCCGCCCACCTGCCGACCGATCTCGCCAGCCTGCGCTCATCCGGCTACCAGGCACGAAGCGTCAAGGCGGAGATTCGCGCCAATCTCGTCGATCGCCTGCGTACGGGCCAGCCGTCCTTCCCCGGCATCGTCGGCTTCGAGGACACCGTCGGACCGCAACTCGAGCCTGCGCTGCTTGCCGGGCACGATGTCGTCCTCCTCGGCGAGCGAGGTCAGGGCAAGACGCGATTGATCCGGTCACTGTCAGCGCTGCTCGACGAATGGATCCCGGTGGTCGAGGGCTGCGAGATCAACGACGATCCGACGGCGCCCATCTGTGCGCGCTGCCGCCGGATCGCCGCCGAGCAGGGCGACCAGCTCGCTGTGACCTGGCGTCACCGAAGCGAGCGTTTCGGCGAGAAGCTCGCCACCCCCGACACTTCCGTCGGCGACCTCGTCGGTGACGTCGATCCTGTGAAGGTTGCCGAAGGACGGAGCCTCGGCGACAGCGAGACGATCCACTACGGGCTCGTTCCGCGCACCAACCGTGGGATCTTCGCCATCAATGAGCTGCCCGACCTCGCTGAGCGCATTCAGGTCGCGCTGCTCAATGTCCTGGAGGAGCGCGACATCCAGGTGCGCGGCTACCAGCTGCGCCTGCCACTCGACCTGCTCGTTGTCGCAAGCGCGAACCCCGAGGACTACACCAACCGCGGACGCATCATCACGCCGCTGAAGGACCGCTTCGGAGCTGAGATCCGCACGCACTACCCCGTCAGCCTCGATGCCGAAACGGCACTCATTCGGCAGGAGGCGAACATCGAGGCGATCGTCCCGAGCCACCTCCTGGATGTCGTCGCCCGGTTCACGCGCGAGGTGCGCGAGTCACCCGCAGTCGACCAGCGCAGCGGTGTCTCCGCCCGCTTCGCGATTGCGTGTGTCGAGGCTCTCTCGGGTGCTGCCGTGCGGCGCGCTGCACTGAGCGGGGAGGACGTCCCAGTGGCACGCATCGGCGATCTCGCCGGGGTCGTACCGACCCTGCGCGGCAAGGTCGAGTTCGATGTCAGCGAGGAAGGTCAGGAGGAGGAGACCCTGCAGCTGCTCGCTCGCCGCGCGACAGCCGAGACATGGCGCACACACCTTGCTGGCGGTGATGCGCGGCCGGTTCTCACGGCACTCGTGGGGTGGTTCGACGAGGGCAACTCCCTGCTTGCCGGCGACGCGATCCCGGCAGCGACGCTACTCGACGAACTGGGCCCGCTCGACGGACTCGGCCGACTGGTCAGCACCTTGGAACCGGGCATGGCTGAATCCCCTGGCCTCCTGGCCGCCTGTGTGGAGTTCGCCGTCGAGGGGCTGTGGCTGACGCGGCGCATCGACAAGGACTCGATCGGCGGCGTCAGTCGCTACGGAGCCTCGTGACCGGATTCCGCTACGGAGCCTTCCACGGCGGCCCCGACCCTCTCGCAGCCCCGCCCGATGTCGGGGTCGGCGTCGACGACCTTGCGAAGCGCATCCTCGGCGGCCAGTCGGTGGCGGAGGCGCTGCGCGACCTGATGCGCGAGGGAATGCAGGGCCGTCGCGGTCTGCAGGACATGGCCCAGCGGATCCGTGAACGTCGGCGCGACCTCGAGAAGTCCGGTCGCATGGACGGACTGCTGGAGGATCTGCGCGAGTTGCTCGACGCCGCCGTCGAGGCCGAGCGCACCGAGCTTTTCCCCGACCCATCGGACGACGCCCGCTTCCGGGAAGCCCTCCTCGACAACGTGCCGTCCGACATCGGCCGCGCTGTGCAGGAGCTCTCGTCGTATGACTGGCGCTCCGATGAGGCGCGCGCGAAGTTTGAACAGATCCGCGAGCGCCTGCAGCGCGATGTCGTCGATCAGCAGTTCCGCGATCTGACGAAGGGCATCGACAGCATGTCGTCGCCCGAAAGCCGGGCAGCGTTGAAGGAGATGATGGCCGACCTCAACGCCCTGCTGGCGAAGCACCAGCTCGGCGAGGACGTCACCGAGGACTACCGGGCGTTCATCGACAAGCATCGCGGCTTCTTCCCCGATGCGCCGGAGACGATCGAGGAGTTCATCGACGATCTCGCCCGTCGCTCGGCCGCCATGCAGCGCATGCTCGACTCGATGAGCCCCGAGCAGCGCGCGGAACTGCAGTCGGCGATGGACCAGGCGCTCACGGATCTCGATCTGCAGAACGAGATGGCATCCCTGCAGGACAGCCTGCGAGCACTGCGTCCGGAGTTCGGCGGTGGGCAGGCCTCCATGAATGGCGAGCGGCGCCTCGGCCTGCCGGAGGCCACCGATGCCCTCGCCGAACTGGCTGACCTCGAGGGTCTGTCGGATGCCCTCGGTGACGGTTTCGCGCGTGCCGACCTCGACGACATCGACGAGGAGGCCGTCGAGCGGGCACTGGGGCGGCAGGCACGGGACGACTTGGAGGCGTTGCGCACGCTGCAGCGCGAGTTGGAGCGTCAGGGATACCTGCTCAACGATGGCGAGGAGCTTCAACTCACACCCAAGGCGATTCGGCGCATCGGCCGGACCGCGCTTCGTACGGTCTTCGACTCCCTCGACGGTACGACTCGCGGGACACACGCGATCCGTCGCTCCGGAGCGGCCGGCGAACTCACCGGAACGACCCGCGCCTGGACCTTCGGCGACGAGCAGCCCGTCGACGTCGTCCGCACCCTGCGCAATGCGGTGTCCCGCCGAATGATCGGCTCGCCTGACGAAGCCCGCCTGCATGCCGACGACTTCGAGGTGCACGAGACCGAGACCATGACCCGAGCCGCGGTCGCACTGCTGATCGACCAGTCATTCTCGATGGTGGTGAACGACACCTGGCGCGAGGCGAAGACCATGGCGCTCGCGCTTCATACGCTCGCTGCCACCGCCTATCCCCTCGATGCCTTCCAGATCATCTCCTTCGCCAACGTGGCCCGAGTCGTCCATCCGCACGAACTGCCCAACCTCGAGGCGAGCTACGTGCAGGGCACGAACCTGCAGCACGCTCTCATGCTGGCCGGGCAGTTCCTCGACCGGCATCCCGGATCCCAGCGCATCGTCATGGTCGTCACCGACGGCGAGCCGACGGCACACCTGCTGCCGACTGGCGAGGGCTGGTTCACCTGGCCCCCTTCGCACGAGACGATCACCGAGACGGTTGCTCAGGTCGATCGGATGACCCGCAGGCGGGTGCCGATCTCCTGGTTCCGGCTCGGTGACGACCCCGGGCTCGCCCGATTCCTTGACGGCATGGCCCGTCGCAACGGTGGTCGGGTCCTCGAAGTTGCCGGCGATCGGCTCGGTGACTACGTCGTCACCGACTACGTGCGTGCCCGCCGCTCCCGCTGAACGGTTAGCCTTCCCCCTTATGAGCGAGCAACCGATCACGTGGCTGACCCAGGAAGCCTTTGACCGTCTGCATGCGGAGCTCGCCGACCGCATGGGTCCGACCCGCAATGAGATCAAGAAGCGCATCGAGGCGGCCCGTGAGGAGGGTGACCTCAAGGAGAACGGCGGCTACCACGCGGCTCGCGAGGAGCAGGGCAAGAACGAGGCCCGGGTCCGTCAGCTCAAGCAGCTGCTCGAGTACTCGCGGGTGGGCGTGCCGGACTCCGAGCACGACGAGGTGGCGGCTGGCAAGGTCGTGACGGTGCGCTTCCCGGCCTGGGAAGAGGAGGAGACCTTCCTGCTGGGCTCCCGCGAGGAGGCCGCGCATGCGTCGATTGAGGTCTACTCGCCCACGTCGCCGCTCGGGGCGGCCGTCAACGGCAAGCGGGTGGGCGACACCGCCACCTACGTTCTCGTGAACGGCAAGGAGATGTCCGTCGAGATCCTGAAGGTCGAGGCCTACGGCTCCTGACCCCCCTTCCGTTTGTCCCGGAATCCGGGACAAACCGGCAATCCGACCCCGAAAGTGGCGGATCCTCGCCGTTTGTCCCGGATTCCGGGACAAACGTGGTTGGCCGCTAGGAGGCCTGCGGGTCGAGGGAGAGGACCCGGTAGCCACCGTCAGCCAGATTGGCCAGCAGGGTCTCGCAGTGCTCAGGACCGCGCGTCTCGACGTGCACCACGATGTCGACCTCGTCGACCCGCAGGCCCGCGTCGACCCGGTTGTGCTCGACATCGACGACATTGGCGTGCATCGCCTGAATGTCATTGAGCAACCGGGCCAGCGAACCCGGGCGGTCGGGCATGCGGACGGTGAGGGTCAGGTAGCGCCCGGCAGAGGCAAGCCCGTAGCGGATGATCCGCAGCAGCACGAGTGAGTCGACGTTTCCGCCGGACAGTACGACGGCGACCGGCGGCTCGAAGGCCTGCGGGTTGGCGAGAACCGCAGCGGCCGCTGCCGCACCGGCGGGCTCGACGACCAACTTCGCCCGCTCGAGCAGCAGCAGGACAGCGCGGGAGATCTGCTCCTCGCTGACCGTCACGATCTCGTCGACGTACTCCTGCACCAATGCGAACGGCACATCGCCGGGCCGGCCGACGGCGATGCCGTCGGCCATTGTCGCCATCGACGACAGGCGGACGGGATGACCTGCGGCGAGCGAGGGCGGGTAGGCAGCAGCCGCCTCCGCCTGCACACCGACAACGCGCACCATCGGATCGATCGACTTCACCGCGAGTGCGACGCCAGCGAGCAGGCCACCGCCGCCGGTGCACACCACCACCGTTCGGACTCCCGGCAACTTCGCCATGATCTCGAGGCCGAGGGTGCCCTGGCCCGAGATGACATCGGCGTGGTCGAACGGATGAATGAGCACGGCACCTGTCTCGCGGGAGAACTCCAGAGCCGCCTCCAGGGCCTGATCGATGGAGTCGCCATGGAAACGCACGTCGGCTCCGTAGCCGAGAGTCGCCTGCACCTTGGGGATGGTCGCACCCTCCGGCATGAACACGGTGGCGTGCACGCCGAGTAGTTGCGCCGCGACGGCGACCCCCTGCGCATGGTTCCCCGCACTCGCCGCAACGACACCGCGCGCTCGTTCAGCATCGGTCAGCCGCGAGATGCGGTGGTAGGCACCACGGATCTTGAACGAGCCGGCCCGCTGGAGGTTCTCAGTGACCAGACGCACCTCGCCACCGACGAGTCGCTCCAGCCACTGCGCGCCCGCAAGGGGTAGCGACCGGATCACTCCATCGAGGTTCACCGCCGCAGCCTCGATGCTGGCGAGCGTCACAGGGCGCACGGATTCAGGCACCCGGTCATCCTGTCACCAGCAGCGCGCGTCAGGTCCCGATTCCGCGACCCTTGCCCGGCAGTTCCGCCTGCTTGGCGAGCCTGGCCCGGGACGCCGCCGAGCGGCCGGCATCGGCCGCTGAACCGGTTGCGCTCCGGACCGCGCCCGCGTAACCGGACCACGAGCCCCTGGCCTTCGACTCACGCGCGTGGAAGGACCGCACTTCGACGGCCTTCTGCCGCAGGACGAGCACGCCACCGGACATCTCGTCACCATGCCGTGCCGGACGGTCGCGGCTGACCTGCGCGAGGGCCTCGTGGCGTGCCTGGGCCAGTCGTTCGGTGATGCGCTCGACGTAGGCCCGGTAGAACGCAGCGCGGGCCGTCTGCGCGGTATGCGGCCGGCGCTGTCGACGCCGACCTCTGCTGGCCGCCGCCATGTACGTCTCGCCCAGCCACGTGCGCGACGTCACATAGGCCTGACTCGCATGGACCATGTGGACGGCAAGCGAGGCGAAGATGGTCTCGACGACATCTAGGTCTGCCGGCATCCCGTAGCTGATGACGTACGTCGAGTTCGATGCCACATCGACCTGCGCATCGTTGGCGTGCGCCACGGCGACGAACAGCGAGATCAGGTGCGGGTTGGCGCGACGGGCCTTCTCCCCGATTGATGTCGTGCGCGACTCGGACACTCGCGAGCGTCGCAAGCTGCTGCGCCTTCATCAGGTAGGCATCGGCCTCGGCCTCGTTGTCGGTGCGTTCCGCCTTGGCGAGGAGGGCCGAGATGCGATCCAGGGTGGCGCTCACGAACGCACCCCCGCCCGGTCGTAGCCCGCTCGCAGCAGCAGCGCCGCAGCATCGCCCATGACCGCCGTGACCAGCCCGCACATCGCTTCCTGGAACTCCGGCCCATGCCAACGACGCGAGCCAGCGGCGACCCCGCGGCTGCAGGCCAGGTGGTGAGCCATCTCGTGCAGGACTACCGACTCGCGGCCCGCCCACCGACTACGAAGCGGGATCGCTATCGTCGCCGCCTCGGGTTCGTAGTGGGCCTTCAACTGGCCCGAACGCTCACGCACCACCACTGGTCCGGCACCCGGATACTCCGCCTCAACGAATCCCAACGCCATGACCGCATCGACGTAGGCCTGAACCGAAGCCAGGTCGCCGAATCGGCGCTGCATCGGGACATCGATCCGGGAGCCGAAGAAGTCGACGGGGCCACCGCGATCGAGCACTGACGACCACTGATCCTCTGCGGCGTAGACGGCGGAGGGCGGCATGGTTCGGAGGATAGGCTGAACGGGTGACATGGCCGCGGCAGACCTGCCGATGAGCCGATCCCGTCGGCTTGGCAACGCCGTCCGGCGCACGCCGCTCCTGGCCGGGCTGCCGGCCGAAGTCGCCGTCCTGTCCGCCGTCGCCTTCTGCGTCGCCCTGGGCTTCGGGATCCTCGCCCCAGCCCTACCCGTCTTCGCACGGACATTCGACGTCACCGCGCTGCAGGCCAGCGCGGTCATCTCGGTCTTCGCCCTCGTCCGCTTCATCACATCGCCACTCGCCGGCGCCCTCGTCGATCGCCTCGGCGAGCGCGTCGTCATGTCGAGCGGGCTGTTCATCGTCGCGCTATCGAGTGCGGCCGCTGGCTTCTCCCAGACCTACGGCCAACTGCTGGCGCTGCGCGGGGTGGGCGGACTGGGCTCGAGCATGTTCACCGTCTCGGCCATGGCTCTGCTGCTGCGCGTCGTCGACTCCGATCAGCGAGGTCGCGCGGCCGGCGCCTTCCAGGGTGGCTTCCTGCTCGGCGGGGTCGCCGGGCCGGCCGTCGGCGGCCTCGTCGTCGCCTGGTCGATCAGGGCGCCGTTCTTCGTCTATGCCATCACCCTGATGGGTGCCGCCATCGTCGCACTGGCGTTCATGGCGAAGAGCCGTCTGCGCGAACGCGAGCAGGAAGTGTCGCACGGCCAGGCCGACAAGCTCGAGCAGCTTCGCGTGGCACTGAAAGACCGCGCGTACCAAGCAGCGCTGGGCACCAACCTCGTCACGGGATTCGTCGCCTTCGGCCTGCGCTCCTCGGCTGTCCCCCTCTTCGTCACCGAGGGGCTCGATCGCGGTGCATCAATGACGGGAATCGGGTTCCTCCTCGCCATGGCCGTGCAGGGCGTCGCTGCGGCCTTCCTCGGCTCGGCGCCGGCTGCCGTCGTCGGCGACGTCATGGCGGGCCGCAAGGGCGGCATCGTCGTGGCGACCTTCCAGATGATGTCGGATGTCGGCGCGGTGGCAGGCCCGCTGGTCGCCGGGCTGCTCATCGACGGCTTCGATTTCGACTGGGCGTTCGCGGCGGGTGCGGCCCTGAGCCTGGTGGCAGTTGTCCTGGTATTCCTGATGCCCGAGACCCTCCACAGATCACGGGCGCCCAAGGCCGCTACAGCCTGACCGAGGTCGCGATCCTGCTTCCACCAGCAGGCTCATCAATGGTCAGCGGACTGCCGGTTCTCGAAGGCCTCATAGGCATCGATCAGGTTCCCGAAGATGTGATCGGCACCGACCCTCGTTTCGACTCCGTACTTCTGCAAGGCGGTCAGCAGGCCCGTGTCGACGCGGGCCAGGACCGTCGTTACGTTGTGCTCGTCCAGGTAGTCGAGCAGACCGTGCAGGGCATTGCCCGCCGAATAGTCGATGCTGTCGAGTGACGATGCATCGAGAATGAGCCACTCGACCGGCACGGGCGCCCCCTCGACCAGTGCCTGCACATCGTCGACGAACCTGTTCGCGTTGGCATAGAACAGTTCGGCGTCGTAGCGGAAGATGATCAGGCCGGGCGCGCTCTGCGTGCCGGGGGTGCTCGCGCTGTACGTCAATTCGCGCGCGCTGTCGATGATCACGACGTAGTCCTTCGGCCGGTACTGGCGCCGGATGATGTTGAGGATCGAGACGACGATGGCCAGGATGATGCCCTGTTCGACACCGACCGCGCACACGACGACGGCAGTGGCCACGGCAATCACGAACTCGCCCCGGGTGACGCGCAGGATGCCCCGGAGGCCGGCGATGTCTACGAGATTGATACCGATCAGGAAGACGATCGCCCCGAGAACGGACTTGGGCATGTCCGCGAGCAGGCTAGTGAAGAACAGCACGACCAGGAGCACGATCAGCGACATCGTCAGGTTCGCGAGCTGGGTGCGCCCCTTCTGCTCATCGAGAATCTCCGTCTTGGTGGGGCTGCCGTTGACCACGAACGTCCCGCTCAGGCCCGCTGCGAAGTTCGCACCCGACAGTCCGATGATGTCGCGGTTGATGTCGACTGGCTGGCCATGCTTCATGGCGAAGCTCCGCGAGGTAGCCGCGCTCTGCGCGATGATGAGGACGAAACAGGAGAAGCCGATTCCCAGCAGCGTCGCCAGATTCGACGTCACATCACTGACGGTGATTCCTACCGGGAGTCCGATGGGCGGGAAGCCCCCTTGCACCTCGCCGACCACCGCGACCCCATGCGCCTGTGCGTCGAGAGATGCAGAGACGATGATCGAAAGGATCACCGCGACGATCGCTCCCGGCACCTTCGGGATGAACTTCTTGAACCCCACGATGATCGCAATCGTGCCGAGGGCGAAGGCGAACGTCGGCCACGACAAGTTCGGAATCGACGTGATCATGACCCACTGCTGCTCGATCCAGGTGCCCGTGCCCTTGGGGACGCCCAGCATGTCGGGGATCTGCCCGCTGAAGACCTGTACGCCGACGCCGGTCAGGAAGCCGATCAGGACGGAGGCACTGAGGAAGTCCCCCAGAAAGCCAAGCCGGAAGATTCGCGCGAGCACGAGCAGCACTCCGCATATGAGCGCGATGATGGACGTGTAGGCCAGCCACTCCTGCGACCCGGGCGTCGCCCCGGCGATCGCCGCTCCCCCGAGCCCCGCGGCAAGCAGCGCTGCGGTGGCCGAGTCCGCGCCCACGACGAGCAGCCGCGACGACCCGAGCAGGACGAACATCATCGTCGGGAAGATGACGGTGTACAGGCCGGTGACTATCGGGGTCTGCGAGATCGACGTGTAGCCCATGCACTCGGGGATCGCCACCGCCGCGAGGGTTGCGCCGGCGATGATGTCAGTCGACAGCCAGGCTCGCTTGTACCCGCGGGCCCACGGCGGCGCAAGTTGCTTGACGCTCATCGACACGATGTCCTCCTCCAGATTCCCTTCGGAGAAGGTACTGCCCCGCGACAGCTCAGGTCAGGATGTTGATCGCACGCGCGATGACCAATGTCGCCAGCACCAGGGACAGCAGAGACTCCGTGACCACCATGGCCTTGGCCCACGGCTTCACAGCGGAGACATCCGTCGGGCTGAAGGCAGTCGCAGTGGCGAACGAGAAGGCCAGGTAGTCGATGAACTTCGGGTACCACCCCGGCTCGACATGATCGGTGTGCTGCATCTCCGGGAAGATGAAGGCCGGAGTGCGCTTCGTCCCACGAGCCCGTTCGGCGGCGCCACCCCTGTCCAGGTCCCAGAACCACAGGGCGAAGGCGATGGCATTGGTTATCCATACGGAGCCGCCCGCGGCAAGGAGCTCCCGCGGGGTCTCAAAAGACGCGTTGTCGAGGATTCCCGCCACGAGCATGACCGCCGCATAGGCGTTGGCCACCGTGATCAGGGCGATGAGCAGGTCCGTGACGACCCGAGTCCAGGTGCGCACGCGATCGATCCGACCCGGGTCGGCGAAGACGAGGATGATCAGGAAGGCGACCGATACCCACGGCAGCACATGGGAGGACTGCACCCGCAATTCTGGTGGGAGCAGCGAGTGGAGGACTGCCGCCACGAGGACGGCCGCCGCCATCGGCCAACGACGTTCGCCCCGCTCGTCAGGTGCGTCCGCGCGATCGTCCGACACCGCTAGCCCGCTAGCGCCCGATCGAGGTCCTCGATCAGGTCGTTGACGGTCTCGATGCCGACAGACAGGCGCACGAGGTCGGCGGGCACCTCGAGCGGACTCCCCGCTGCGGATGCATGCGTCATCCGGGCCGGATGCTCGATCAGCGACTCGACGCCACCAAGTGACTCACCCAGGGTGAAGACACTCGTCCGCCCACACATATCAACGGCCGCCTGCTCGCCTGCCGCGACGCTGAAGGAGATCATTCCGCCGAAGTCGCGCATCTGCTTGCGCGCAACCTCGTGGCCCGGATGCGAGGGAAGCCCCGGCCACCGCACCTCGGACACAGCCGGGTGACCGACGAGGAAGTCCGCCACGGCACGGGCATTCGAGCAGTGCCGGTCCATGCGCACGCCCAGCGTCTTGATGCCTCGCAGTACCAACCACGAGTCGAACGGACCGGGCACCGAACCCATCGCGTTCTGGTGGTAGATCAGTCGCTCCGCAAGGTCGGGATCGGCCGTGACGAGGGCGCCACCGACGACATCGCTGTGACCGCCGAGGTACTTGGTGGTGCTGTGCGCAACAACATCGGCTCCCAGCAGCAACGGCTGTTGAAGGTACGGCGACGCAAATGTGTTGTCGACGACGAGGATGGCACCGGCCGCGTGCGCGACATCGGCGAGTGCCGCGATGTCGGCGATGTTGAGGAGCGGGTTCGTCGGAGTCTCGACCCAGACCACTTTCGTGCGTCCAGGGATGATCGCGGCTGCTACGGCCTCCGGATCCGTAAGTGACGCGGGAGTGTGGTCGAGCCCCCAAGGCGCCGCCACCTTCGCGAAGAGTCGATACGTGCCGCCGTACGCGTCGTCGGGGATGACCGCATGGTCACCCGGACGGCAGACCGCGCGGAGCAGGGTGTCCTCAGCGGCGAGGCCGGACGCAAAGGCCAGGCCGGTCGCACCCGGCAGCCCGGGGGCCTCCAGCGACGCCAGGCACTCCTGCAGCGCGGTGCGCGTCGGGTTGGCGCTGCGGGAGTACTCGTATCCGCCGCGCAGGCCACCAACACCGTCCTGCGCGTATGTCGACACCTGGTAGATCGGTGTGACGACCGCGCCCGTCAACGGGTCCGGCTCCTGACCAGCATGAATCGCCCGAGTTTCGAATCCGTCCATGTCACGTACCCTAGGGCGGTGAACATCTTCAGCCGCAGCGCATCCCGCATGGTCGCGCCCGAAGGCGCCCTTCCGGGACGCAATACACCGCTTCTCCCGCATCCCGCCCCCCACGCGGTCCTCGGTTCATCGCTCACGGGGCCCTGGCCC
>JAPLBU010000319.1 GCA_026392575.1 Actinomycetota bacterium
GGCAGTTTGCCGGGCTTGCGCAGTGTGACGAAGCCCGCGCCCAGGTGATACGCCAGCGCAGCACCGTAGGGGAATCCACGTGCCTCGATCCCGACGACCAGGTCGACGTTGCCACGCCCGATCTGGACCGCCACCAGATCCACGGCCGTCGCGAACGACACCGGGTCGGCGAGCAGCGGCGTCAGATCACGGAACAGGATTCCGGGTTCGGGCCAGTCTGGGACATCCGCCACCCGCGACCAGAGCAGTCGCTCTGCCGCGGCGCGGTCAAACATGTCAGCCCTTGCCGCGCTTGGACCGCGGCTGCTTGCGCGGCTGCTGGCGAGTCGTCGAGTCCGTTCGGGTCAGGGATGTGACCGGGCTGGATGAGACAACCCGCTCAGTGGCGTCGACCGACTCCGTCGCCGTGGCGGTGTCACCGGCCGGTGTCGAGCGAGGCTGCTTCCGTCGAGCAGACACCCGAGCCGCCAACGACTTCATCTCTGGCTGACGCTCCTTGAGCTGAACGAGGAACGGCGTCGCGATGAAGATCGACGAGTACGCGCCCGCGGCCATGCCCACGGCCAGCGCAACAGCGAGGTCGAGCAAGGTGCCGGCGCCGAGGAAGCCCGCGCCAACCACGATGATGGCGACAACCGGCAGAAGCGCGACGATCGAGGTGTTGATCGATCTGATCAGCGTCTGGTTGACGGCCAGGTTGGCTGCCTCACCGTAGGTCATGACGGACTGGCCCGCGATGCCGCGAGTGTTCTCCTTGACCTTGTCGAAGACGACAACGGTGTCGTAAAGCGAGTAGCCCAGGATGGTCAGCAGGCCGATCACCGTCGCAGGAGTCACCTCAAGTCCGGTGAGCGAGTAGATGCCAACGGTGATGACAAGGTCATGCACCAGGGCGACAAGCGCGGCCACCGCCATCCGCCACTCGAAGTAGATCGACAGGAACAGCATGACCAGCAGGATGAAGACGATCAGACCCTGAAGGGCCTTCTTTGAGATCTCCGATCCCCAGGTGGGGCCCACGATCTGGGCCTTGATCTCATCCTTGGGCACGCCGCATACCTCGGCGAGCTGACCGGCCAGCACGGAGCTCTCTGCCGGTGGATCGAGGTGCCCGTCTCCGCGATCAGGAAATTGGCCCCAGTGATGCCAACGTCCGCCGCGAAATATTTCTGGCGCAGCACGGTGCGCGCCTCCTCGACCGTGCACGTGGCGTTGGGCATCGCGAACTCCGCACCCCCGCGGAACTCGATACCGAGGTTCAGCCCGCGGAAGAGCAGCGAGCCGATGCAGACGATGAGGATGACCGCCGACACGATGTACCAGGTCTTGCGGCGACCGACGAAGTCGATCGATGACTCACCCGCGTAGAGCCGATGCCCGATGCTCCGCACTCCGCTCATGAGGAGACCTCCTTGCTCGACGTGCGACGTCTGGACGAGGCGGCGGCGCCGGCCACACTGGCGCCACCAAGCCGGTCAGGATCCAGACCGGTCCACTTCGAACCCTTCTGCATCCACGAGGACCTGCCAAGAATCACCACGATTGGATGGGTGAACCAGAACGCGACGAGCACGTCGATGAGCGTGGTGAGGCCGAGGACGAAGGCAAAACCACGCACACTGCCGACCGACAGCACGTAGAGCACGACCGCCGCCAGAAGCGACACGAAGTCGGCAGCCAGCAGCGTGCGCCGAGCCCGCACCCAGCCCGAGTCGCAGGCCTGCCTCAGGGAGCGGCCTTCACGGATCTCGTCTCGAATGCGTTCGAAGTAGACGATGAAGGAGTCTGCTGTGATGCCGATCGCGACGATGGCGCCAGCAACACCAGCAAGGCTAAGCGTGAGTCCGATTGTCTTGCTCAGCACGATGAACGCGAGGTACAGGATGCCGCCCGCGATTGCCAGCGACAGGATCGCGACAACGCCGAGCGCGCGGTAGTAGGCCAGCAGGTAGAGCCCGACGAGGGTTAGGCCGATCAGCCCGGCGAGGATGCCCGCGCGCAGCTGGTCGTTGCCGACGGTCGGGGAGACGGTGGTGATGTCAACAGCCTCGAGCGTGACGGGCAGGGCGCCGTACTTCAGGACGTTCGCGAGATCGCGAGCCTCCTGTGCGGTGAAGTTGCCCTCGATCTGAGCGGACCCGCCGAGGATCGGCTCGTTGAAACGAGGTGCTGAGGTGACGACACCGTCCAGCACGATCGCGAAGGCGTTGCAAGGGTTCGCGCCAGCGCCGCCGCACTCCGGCAGCGCGGCAAGCCTCGTCGAGGCGGCAGCCAGTGCCTTGGCGCCCTCGGAGTCGAAGTCCAAAGACACGACCCAGCCCACGCCGTTCTGCGGCATGACTGCATTGGCACCCTTGACGTTGGTGCCCTGGATGAACGCGGGCTCGAGGTTGTACTTCGCCTGGCCGGTGGACTCGCAGGTGCCGAGCCACTTGGCCGGATCGTCGGGACGGCCGCCGGTGAAGTTCTCGGGAAGCGTGCAGTCGAGGGCGGCGATCTGAGCCTGGAACTCCGGGGTGTTCTCGGTGGCCTGGATCAGATCGGCTGGGGTGCCGGCCGCTGAGGGCGAGGCGGCCGGCGACGCGGAAGCCGACGGCGAAGCAGCCGGCGTACCGGAAGCCGACGGCGAAGCGGATGGCGAAGCGGATGGCGAAGCGGATGGCGAAGCGGAAGCCGAAGCGGATGGCGACGCCGACGGATCGGGGGCGGCCAGCGGGCTGTACAGCCCCCACACCGGCCGGAAGTCGAGCAGTGCCGTCTTCTGCACCAGGTCAACGACTCGGTCCTGGTTGACGCCGGGCACAGAGACGACGATGACCGCACCGTCACCGGAACCCTGGGTGGTGACCTCGGCCTCGGCGACGCCGAGGCCGTCGACGCGCTGACGGATGATCGTGACCGTCTGCTGCAACTGCTCCTCGGTGATGCTCTCCCCCGCCGTGACGGGTGTGGGCTTGAGGATCACCTGAGTGCCACCCTGCAGGTCGAGACCCAGTCGGATGGTGTTGTCCGTTCCTGGCCAGAAGGCAACGATGCCCAAGGCGAGCACGAGTACGACGAGGGCGACGAGCAGCCGGACGGGCTTGCTGCTGGACGGTGGCGCCACGGTGCTCCTTCAGGGGTTCGGGCAAGCATCAGTGGCGTGCGCCACCGTGCTTGAGCGCGGTCAGTCTACGGGGGGCTCCGCGTCGTCCCGCACGGCGTTCTCGGCAGTCTCCTCGGTGATCGGGCTGATCACTCGGGAGATGGCCGCAGGCAGAATCCGGATGAACACGCCCGGAGACACCTCGAGGCTGATCTCCTCGTCCGTGACCACCGCGATGGTGCCGAAGATGCCCGCACTTGTCATGACCTCCGCGCCCGGCTGCAGGGCGGTCAGCATCTGCGCCTGCTTCGCCTGCCGCTGCTTGCCCGGCCGGATGATGAGGAAGTAGAAGGCCGCCCCGGCCCCCACGATCATGAGCAGGCTGATCGGGTCCACGAGCATCTCCAAGGGTCAGTGCCAACTATGCGACCAGATGAGGCTACTGCAGGGCCGTCAGGCCAGGTCGAGGGCCTGCTGGTCCCCGAGTGATCTGGCTGCCGCCGGTGGCTCGATCCCGGCATGCCGCCAGGCCGCCGCGGTCGCCATCCGACCCCGCGGAGTGCGCAACAGCATCCCGAGCCGCACGAGGAAGGGCTCGGACACGGTTTCGATGGTCTCGGGCTCCTCACCCACGGCCACGGCCAGGGTCGAGAGCCCCACCGGACCGCCAGCGAACCGGTTCACGAGCGCGTCGAGGACGGCCTGGTCGATCCGGTCCAGACCCAGGGCATCGACCTCGTACAGCGACAACGCGGCACGCGCGCTGTCGCGGTTGACAACGCCGTCGCCGTGAATCTGCGCCCAATCGCGGACCCGACGCAGCAGCCGGTTCGCAATGCGGGGCGTGCCCCGGCAGCGGCCGGCGATCTCCGCCACGCCCTGACGGTCGACCGGGACACTGAGCAGTCCGGCCGATCGCGTGATGATGATCTCGAGATCCGCTGCGTCATAGAAGTCGAGGTGAGCCGTGAACCCGAAGCGGTCGCGCAGGGGGCTCGGCAGCAGGCCGGCCCGCGTGGTGGCGCCGACGAGGGTGAACGGCTCGATATCGATCGGGATGGCGGTGGCCCCGGGCCCCTTGCCGACGACAACGTCGATCCGGACGTCCTCCATCGCGAGGTAGAGCAACTCCTCGGCAGCGCGCGCCGTGCGATGGATCTCGTCGATGAACAGCACCTCACCCGGCTGCAGGCTCGAGAGAACCGCAGCAACGTCGCCGGCGTGCTGAAGGGCTGGTCCAGCGGTCATCCGGAGCGGCTTGCCCAGCTCGGTGGCGATGATGCTGGCAAGGGTGGTCTTGCCGAGCCCCGGCGGTCCGCTGAGGAGCACATGGTCGGCGGCCCGGCCACGGCGATTGGCAGCCTCGAGCACGAGCCCGAGCTGTGACTTCACGCGCTCCTGGCCGATGAACTCGGCCAGGCTCGTGGGCCGGAGGGCACCTTCGACGACGGCATCGGACGGGTCGGACTCGGCTCCGAGGGTCATGACCGGTCCAGCCCGCGCAACGCGAGTTTCAGCAGTCGACCGACGTCCACCCCGTCGCCTGCGGCAGTCGCCTCGGCAGCCACCACTGGGTCGATACCAGCCACGGCGGCATCGGCCTCGCGGGCGGACCAGCCCAGTGACGCCAGGCCGGCAGCGACCGACTGCTGCCAGCCAGCCGTGGCGGATGCGAACGCGGTCCGCTCCCCCGGCGCGCCGGATGCCGGTGGGCCGATCCGGTCGGCGAGTTCGAGGATGAGCCGCTGGGCCCCCTTGCGACCGATACCGGACACCCTCATGAGGGCGGCCTCGTCGCCGGAACCGACGGCTCGTCGCAGTTCATCGGGCGACAGCGTGCCCAGCAGAGCCAAGGCGATCCGCGGTCCAATGCCGGTGACCGTCTGGACCTGCTCGAAGACGGTGCGCTCATCCGGGTCGGCGAACCCGTACAGGGTCCAGCCGTCCTCGCGAACGACCATCGTGGTCATGAGTTCGACCTGATCGCCGTGCCGCACGGACAACGCTGTGCCGGGAGTGCACTGGACCGTGATGCCAACCGACCCGAGATCGACGACTACCCGATCGACCAGCGCCTGGGCCACGGTGCCGCGGACGAAGGCGATCATCGAGCCGCCGCCGCCACGGCCTTGGCCAGGCGTCGCTGCGCCTCACCGCGCCAGATCTGGCAGATGGCGATGGCAACGGCATCAGCAGCATCGGCCGGCTTCGGCGGCCCCGGCAGTCGTAGCAGCCGGGTCACCATCGCGGTGACCTGAGGCTTGTCGGCCCGTCCGCTGCCCGTGACGGCCGCCTTCACCTCGGTAGGAGTGTGCAGGGCCACGGGGATGCCCCGCTGGCCCGCGATCAGCAGCCCCATGGCGGCCGCCTGGGCCGTGCCCATCGCCGTGCTGACGTTGTGCTGGCTGAACACGCGCTCGATGGCAATGACGTCCGGGGCGAACTCGTCGACCAGAGCCGTCAGCCCCGCTGCGACCTCGGCCAACCGGAACTCGATCCCCAGGGTTGGCTCCGTGCGGATCACCCCGAAGTGGATGGCATGCAGCGTCGCCCCCGGGGCACCGTCGACAACCGCGGTGCCACAGCGAGTGAGGCCGGGATCGATGCCAAGGACCCGCACCGGTCACCTCCCGCCTGACGGTGGCCGGCTCGTCCGAACACCTGTTCGGAAGATTAGTGGCAAGGACCGTCAGTCGACGGGAGCACCCTCGTCAGCGAGGCGCGTGTCGTCCCCCGCCTGTGCATAGCGGTCGGCCGGGCCGACGGGGGCCCCCGTCACCGCGGCGAAACCGCCGCGGATGTCCTCGACGAGGTTGACCAGATCCGAGATTGCTCGGTCGTCGGCCGAAAGCCCGATGAAGGCCCCACCGTCGTAGGTGACCATGGTGATGTTGACGGCAGCCCCGATCGTCGCCACCAGCGGGTACGCGGCCAGCATCCGGGCGCCCGCGAGGTACATCGGCATCGGTGGACCGGGCACATTGCTCGTGGTGACGTCGGATGCCTGAGCGGCCTGAGCCAGCATGGGCACGGGAACCAGCCAGCTGACCTCAGCCAGCGGGTCGGCGAGCCGCAGGGCGGGCTCGCGCTTCCACTGAGCCACGAGGTCGTGCGAGATCCCCATGAGTTCGACCGCGGTGAGCCCGGCGACCGGCATCGGGAACCGGGCGATGCTGACGGCATTGGATGCCCGGCCGCTGCGGTCACCCGCGTCACCGCGGAGACTGATCGGCACATTGACACGCAGTTCCTCGACCACGACCCCGTGCCGTCGATGGTAGGCATCCATGCCCAGGGCGATGGCGGCCATGAAGGCATCGTTGACGTTCAGGTCATGAGCCTTCGCTGCGCCGCGAACGCCGGCGAAGGGAAGCTCGAACGCTGCGAAGCGATACGTCGTGCCACGCCCGATCATGACCGGCGACATCGGGCCGTCGGGAACGGCCGCCATCCGCCCGATCGACGTCAGCGTGTTCCACGCCTGCTCCCAGGTCGCCTGCGTCTCGGTGACGGTGCCCTTGGCGAGGTCGAGGACACCCCGCACGGTCGACACCGCCAGATCGGTTCCCCTGCGCAGGGTGTCGGCGAGGTTCGCGTAGGTCACATCGCGCACCCCGACGTCCTCGGCCTCCGGAACCGGTGGGGGCGGCGCCTCGTTCGGGTCGGCCTCGGGGCCGAACTCGAAGAGGTTCAGGCCCATCATCACCGTGGCCTGGCCGTCGGCGATCGAGTGGTGCAGCTTGAGCAGGAAGGCCGCCTGCCCGTCCGGCAGACCCTCGATCAGGGCGGCCTCCCACAGCGGTCGATCACGGTCGAAGTCCGTCAGGCTCATCCGGCGTGCATCGTCAAGGACACCACCCCAGCCGGCATCCGACGGCAGGCGGTAGCGGCGAACGTGCACATCAAGGTCGAAGTTCGGATCGACGGCCAGCCGAGGCGCCGACATGCCGATCGCCCCGAACAGCGGGCGCATGCGCAGGGCGGGCACGAACAGGGTCAAGCGCTCCAGGCGAGTCCGCAGCCGATGCCAGTCCGGTGCGGACTCCAGCACCGTGAGCGCCACCACCGTCGAGCGCATGGTGGGGTCGCCGCTCGCTGTGCGGAAGGTCGCCGCATCCCAGCCCCGCATCTGAGTTCCGACGAATTCGTTCACGACTAGCCGACCGCTTCCATGACTTCGTCGCTCACATCGAAGTTCGCATAGACGTTCTGCACGTCGTCGCTGTCCTCGAGTGCCTCGATGAGTCGGAACAACTTGCGCGCACCGTCCTCGTCGAGGTCGACGCTGACACTGGGCAGGAAGGTCGCCTCGGCCGACTCGTAGTCCATGCCCGCCCCCTGTACCGCCTTGCGGACGCCGACCATGTCGGTGGCCTCCGAGACGATCTCGAAGGACTCCCCGAGGTCGTTCACCTCCTCGGCGCCGGCGTCGAGGACGACCATGAGGATGTCGTCCTCCGAGACTCCGTCGGCCTTCGACACGATCACGACACCCTTGCGAGTGAACATGTACGACACGGATCCGGGATCAGCCATGGACCCACCGTTGCGCGTCAACGCGACGCGCACATCGGTCGCCGCGCGATTTCGGTTGTCGGTCAGACACTCGACCAGGAGTGCGACCCCGTTGGGGCCGTAGCCCTCGTACATGATCGTCTGCCAATCGGCTCCGCCCGCCTCAGCGCCGGACCCGCGCTTGACTGCGCGCTCGATGTTGTCGAGCGGAACGGAGTTCTTGCGGGCCTTCTGCATGGCGTCATAGAGCGTCGGATTGCCGTTGACGTCGCCACCGCCCATGCGGGCAGCGACCTCGATGTTCTTGATGAGGCGCGCGAACAACTTGCCGCGCCTGGCATCGACGACGGCCTTCTTGTGTCGCCGCCCACTTGGCATGGCCGCTCATGCGTGTTCCCTCACCATCTCGACGAACATCTCGTGCACGCGCGCGTCCCCCGTCAGTTCGGGATGGAACGCCGTCGCCAGCAATGATCCCTGCCGGACCGCGACGATCGTACTCTCGCCATCCCCTCGATGGATGCGCGCAAGCACCTGAACCTCGTCGGCCACCGATTCGACCCATGGGGCCCGGATGAACACCGCGGGGAAGTCCGGCGCACCAAGGGCCGCGAAGGGCAGGTCCGCCTCGAAGGAGTCGACCTGCCGACCGAAGGCATTGCGACGGACGGTCATCTCGATGCCGCCGATGGTCTCCTGATCATGGCGCGCGTCGTTGACCCGGTCGGCGAGCATGATCATGCCCGCGCAGGAGCCAAACATCGGCAGCCCTGCTGCGCGCGCCGCGCGCAGCGGCTCCAGCAGCCCATCACTGATCGCGAGCTTCGACATCGTGGTCGACTCGCCGCCGGGGATCACCAGGCCATCGACGGTCATCAGGACCTCGACGTTGCCGACAGCCAGGGCTCGGGCACCAGCGCGCTCCAGTGAGTGGATGTGCTCACGCACGTCACCTTGCAGCGCCAGCACCCCCACCAGCGGGGACGAGCTCACCAGCCCCGGTCCTCCAGGCGGTGGTGGACCGGCAGATCCGCAACGTTGATGCCGACCATCGCCTCACCGAGACCGCGAGAGACCTCGGCGATCACATCGGGCTCATTGAAGTGGCGGGTTGCCCGGACGATGGCGGTCGCTCGCTTCAGTGCATCCGCGGGCGTGGCAGCGCCGCTGCCGCTCTTGAAGATCCCGGAGCCGACGAACACCCCATCGGCACCCAGCTGCATCATCATCGCGGCATCAGCCGGGGTGGCGATGCCGCCTGCAGTGAACAGCACCACGGGCAGTGCGCCCTTCCTGGCAACCTCGGCCACGAGTGCGTACGGAGCGTGCATCTCCTTGGCCGCGACATACAGTTCGTCTTCTGCCATTGACGACAAGCGGTTGATCTCTGCGCGGATCGTGCGCATATGAGTGACGGCATTCGAAACGTCGCCAGTGCCGGCCTCGCCCTTGGAGCGGATCATCGCGGCGCCCTCGTTGATCCGACGCAGTGCCTCGCCGAGGTTGGTGGCACCGCACACGAAGGGAACGGTGAACTTCCACTTGTCGATGTGGTTGGCGTAGTCGGCCGGGGTCAGCACCTCGGACTCGTCGATGTAGTCGACACCGAGGGCCTGGACCACCTGGGCTTCGACGAAGTGGCCGATCCGGGCCTTGGCCATGACGGGAATCGACACCGTCGCGATGATTCCGTCGATCATGTCCGGATCGGACATCCGCGAGACGCCACCCTGCGCCCGGATGTCGGCAGGGACGCGCTCCAGCGCCATGACGGCGACGGCACCCGCGTCCTCGGCGATCTTGGCCTGATCCGGCGTGACCACGTCCATGATGACGCCGCCCTTGAGCATCTCGGCCATTCCGCGCTTGACGCGATCCGTTCCGACTACTGGCGACACGTCCGTCACTTCGACCTCACCTGCTGACCGGCGCGCACGGCCGAATGCCGTGCAGGGCCTCCAATCCTAGGGCCTGTCGCACCCATGGGCCTCACCGCGCTGGACCGCCCCGTCATCAGACCGGCAGACCCTCCGGCATGGAGTCGTCCATCTCCCAGCTCTCCGGCCATGGCGTGTGACCCGCAAGCCTGAAGAGCCGGACCATCCGCTGGCGCCGCAACTGGCGGCAGGCCCGTACCGCGTCATTGTGGAAGCGGCGGGTCAGCTGGACGCGACGGCAGGCCGCCTCGAGCTCCTCGAGGGTCTCGGGCCCTTCCGGGGATTCGGCCGCAAGGGCCAGATCATCAGCGTCGAGCGCCGCAACGAGGGCGGCCGTCAGGTCCGACTCCGCAATAGCGTGTGCGTCGTCGCTGAGGTCGGCCGACGTGCGCGCGTGGTGTGCGGCGGACGCGAGCACCAGGCTGGCGGCTGGGTCGAGCAGGTGTCCGGATGCCAGCTCGAGTGCCACCGACGACCTCCGCAGCAGTTGTGCGTCAAGGAGCAGGCGCGAGGAGTCGATGCGCCGATGCAGATGGTCGAGCCGGCCCGCAGTCATGCTGAGGTACGCACCCAGGAGCAGAAGGACGACAGCGAGGAACACGCCGAGCACCATCCATGTGCTCATGGGCCCTCACTCCTGCCGCCGAGCCGACCGACCAGCTGACCCCGGAGATCCTCGGTGACCTTCTCTCCAGGTGCTCGGACGCTCTCGTAGACGGCGATGACGTCGTCCACGACACGGTCCCAGTCGAACTCGCGAACACGACGGTCGGCCTCGGCCACGTAGTGGGCGCGAAGCGGGGCGTCCTGAAGGAGCGTGACCAACGACGCTGCGAGGGCTGCCGAATCCTCGTTACGATGCCGAAGGACTCTCCGCCGGTATGCGGAGCCACGTAGACGTCGACGGACCGCAGGGCACGGGCCTTGTCGACATCGCTGATGAACCCGAGGAAGGTCACGGCCTGCTGGCAGTCAGCGTCCAGCCCCTCACGCGCATCGTCGACGTCGCCCGGGCCAGCCACGAGGACCTCAAGGTCGGGAATCTCCCGCAGGACCGCGGGAAGTGCGTCAAAGAGGACCGACAGGCCCTTGCGCGGTTCGTCCATCCGGCCGAGGAACAGGATCCGCGGTCGCTCATCGCCGAGGTCGGGCAGTCGATCGGTCGACGCGAAGGCCGAGACTCGAACGCCATTCGGGATGAGAACAGCATCGCCACCGAGGTGCGCCACCATCGTGCGTCGCGCGTCCTCGCTGACGGCGATGCGCCCGCGCACCTTCTCCATCGCGGTCTGCCCGATGTAGTAGCCGGCCGACATGATCCGCGAGCGATCGTGCGACGAATGCCACGTCGCCACGAGCGGACCGCGGGCCACCCACAGGGCGAGGATCGACAGGCTCGGCGCTACCGGCTCATGCACGTGGACGATGTCGAAGTCGCCATCGCGAATCCAGCCCCGGACACGACGCGTGGCCTTCACCCCGAAGCTCAGGCGTGCGACCGAGCCGTTGTACCGAACGGCCGTGGGTCGACCACCGTCCGCGACCCACGACGGCAGATCAGCGGGGTCATCGACCGGAGCGAGCACGCTGACATCGTGGCCGTGATCGCTCAGCGCAACCGCCAGGTCTGCCACATGGGAGCGCACACCTCCAGGAACATCCCAGGAGTAGGGGCAGACGATGCCGACCTTCACTCGGATCTCCGGCGCGCCGGGTCCAGATCGGCGATCCACACCGGCTGCATCATGTGCCAGTCGGCGCTGTGGTCGCGGATGCCCGCCTCGAAGGCGCGTGCGATGTCCTGCGTGATCGC
>JAPLBU010000071.1 GCA_026392575.1 Actinomycetota bacterium
ACCAGGGCCGCCGGCAGACCTCCTTCGCCGAGGTCGAGGTTATCCCGGTCGTCGAGCAGACCGACCATGTCGAGATCCCCGACGACGCACTGCGGATCGACGTGTACCGCTCATCTGGACCCGGCGGCCAGGGCGTCAACACCACCGACTCGGCAGTCCGCATCACGCACATCCCGTCCGGCATCGTCGTGTCGTGCCAGAACGAGCGCTCGCAGATCCAGAACCGCGCCTCCGCGATGGCCGTCATGCAGTCGAAGCTCCTCGAACGCCGCCGCCGCGAGGAGCAGGCCAAGATGGATGCGCTCAAGGGCGACACCGCCGGCTCATGGGGCAACCAGATGCGCTCCTACGTCCTGCACCCGTACCAGATGGTCAAGGACCTCCGCACCGAGGTCGAGACGGGCAACACCACGGCCGTCCTCGACGGGGAGATCGACGCCTTCGTCGAGGCGGGCATCCGCTGGCGCAAGCAGACCGCTTAGGACTTGGCATCATGCGGTTAGTCCACTAGACTAATCGCATGAAGACAGTCAACATCCATGAGGCGAAGACCCATCTTTCCCGGCTGATCCAGGAGGCCGTCGATGGCGAGGAGTTCGTCATCGCGAAGGCTGGTCGACCCATGGTCAAGGTGACGGCGATCGCGGAGGCGGCTCC
This sequence comes from Actinomycetota bacterium, assembly GCA_026392575.1. GTDB lineage: Bacteria > Actinomycetota > Actinomycetes > S36-B12 > S36-B12 > UBA10649. The sequence continues at coordinate 658 of JAPLBU010000071.1, forward strand.
GCCGGTGCGTCGCCTCGGATCGATGCGCGGTCAGATCATCGTTCCGGCCGACTTCGACACCATGGATCAGGACGAGATCATCGCGCTGTTCGAGGGCGGCGAATGAGGCTTCTGCTCGATACGCATGTCCTGCTCTGGGTGAAGGGCGAGCCAGAGCGGCTCAGTGATAGTGCCAGGGGCACGATTCTGGACCCCGCAACGGAATTGGTCTTCAGCGTCGTCAGCCTGTGGGAGATCGTCATCAAGTCCGGACGCCCCAGATCGGGCCTGAGCGTGGACGCCGGTAACTTGCGAGCGGAACTGCTGGAGGACGGCTATTCCGAGCTTGACGTGCAGGCAGCACACGTTCTGGAGGTCGGCACCCTGCCAAAGTTGCACCGTGACCCATTTGACCGCCTGCTCGTCGCTCAGGCAAGGGTCGAGGGCCTCACGCTGATGACTGCGGATCATGCTCTGACCGCCTACCCGGTCGCGTCCATGCCCGCGTAGGGCACGACGAGCGCCGAAATCCCGCCTGACGGGGCCTTCCGGCCCCAACGCTTACACTGTCGGGCGTGATCCTCTTCGACCACGTGTCCAAGGTCTACCCGACCGCTCAGCGACCCGCCCTCGATGACGTGTCCCTTGAGATCGAGAAGGGGGAGTTCATCTTCCTCGTGGGTCCCTCGGGCTCGGGCAAGTCGACCTTCCTGCGCCTCGTGCTCCGTGAGGAGCGGCCCACGAAGGGCCAGGTGTGGGTGCTGGGCAAGGAGCTGAACCGGCTGTCGAACTGGAAGATCCCCGCGCTGCGGCGCCAGATCGGCACCGTGTTCCAGGACTTCCGGCTGCTGCCGAACAAGACCGTCTTCGAGAACGTCGCCTTCGCGCTCGAGGTGATCGGCAAGCCGTCCTCGCACATCAAGAAGGCCGTCCTGACGAGCTCTCCGGTGGCGAGCAGCAGCGCGTGGCCATCGCGCGAGCGTTCGTCAATCGCCCGATGCTGCTCATCGCTGACGAGCCCACGGGCAACCTCGACCCCGGCACATCGATCGGCATCATGAAGCTGCTCGATCGCATCAACAAGCTCGGCACGACCGTGGTGATGTCGACGCATGACTCGCAGATCGTCGACCAGATGCGCCGTCGTGTCATCGAGCTCGACACAGGCCACATCGTCCGCGACCAGTCGCGTGGCGTGTACGGATACGCGCGATGAGAGCCACCTTCGTCGCGAGCGAGGTCGGCAACGGCCTGCGGCGCAACCTGACGATGACGCTCGCTGTGATCATCACGGTCGCGGTGTCGCTCGGCCTCTTCGGCGCCAGCCTGCTGGTTCGCGCCCAGGTCTCGACGATGAAGGACTTCTGGTACGACAAGGTCGAGGTGTCGCTCTTCCTGTGCAGCAAGGGCAGCGACACGCCCTCCTGCGCCGGTGGTCAGGTCACGCCCGCCCAGCGCGACCAGATCAAGTCCGACCTCGAGTCGCTGCGCCCGCTCGTGCAGGACATCTACTACGAGTCCAAGAAGGAGGCGTACGCGCGCTTCCAGGACCAGTTCAAGAACTCCCCGATCGTCGACAACGTCAACGAGAGCGCCCTGCCGGAGTCCTTCCGCGTGAAGCTGTCCGACCCGACGAAGTACGACGTCGTGGCGTCCGCATTCGCCGGCAGACCGGGCATCGAGCAGGTCAACGACCAGAGGCAGATTCTCGACAAGTTCTTCCGACTGCTCGGGGGCCTCCAACTCATCGCCCTGCTTATCGCCCTGATCATGCTGGTCGTGACCGTGCTGCTCATCGTCAACACGATGCGTGTCGCGGCATTCAGCAGACGCCGCGAGACCAGCATTATGCGGCTGGTCGGTGCGTCGAACTTCTACATCCAGCTGCCCTTCCTGCTCGAGGCCGCGCTGGCTGCCGGACTGGGCGCAATTCTGGCCATCGGCGCCCTCATCCTCATGAAGTCGGTCCTGATCGATCAGGTGCTGGCGCCGTCGTTCCAGTTCACGGCCTTCGTCGGCTGGGATCAGGTGTTGGCGATCGCCCCCGTCATGCTGCTGACCGGTGTCGGACTGGCTGGCCTCGCGGCGTTCTTCACGCTGCGCAAGTACCTCCGCGTCTGATGGGCGACCCGGGTATCGAGTTCAAGCCACGTCCGCTCTCGCGGCGCACATGGATTCGGCTCGGGCTGATCACGGTCGTTGTCGCGGTCCTCTACTGGCTCGTCGCGTTCTTCTACAACGCGGAGGGCGGCTACAAATACACGACGCCGCCGCAGCCGATCACCGGCAGCGGAGTGGTCGTCGACGTGGATCCGGTCACGGTGGATGCGCAGACCAACCTGGTCGATCTGTATTTGAACTTCACCGTGGTCGGCCCGGATCTCGTTGACTCCGACGGACACCTCACTCAGAACGTGCGCGTGATCCTGGATGCGGGATCCGGCACTCGGGAGCTGCACTTCCCGACCGGCACCGTCCCCAACCCGACGACGATCGAGCTACCGCTGAACGGCGAGCTCGCGCAGTATCCGTTCGACACCCACGACGGTAGCGGATTCATCGCGGCAGACACGTACACGCGGAACGCGGACGCGTCGCTCACCTCCAACGCGATGCTGCCTGTCGGCGTGACGATGACGACGGGCGTGAGCGGCTGGGACACCGCCGTTGATGTGACCCCTACTGCTGCGGGGGCCGCCATGGGCCTCACGTTCTCGCGGGCCTTCTCGACCCAGGCGTTCGCGATCATGCTGCTGGTCCTTGCGGTGCTGCTTGCCGCGTCAACGGTGGTCGTCGCCTTCCTCGTCGCCAGCCAGCGCCGCCGGGCTGAGATCGGCCTGATGTCGTGGACGGCGGCACTGCTGTTCGCGCTCCCCGCCCTGCGAACCTTCATGCCCAACAGCCCGCCCATCGGTGCTGCCATCGACATGTACGTATACCTGTGGGTCATGGCGGGGGCTATCGCGGCTGCGATCATCATGATCGTGACGTGGGTGCGGCAGTCCGGCCGGGAGCTCAAGATCGATCCGACGGCCGGCATCGGCGCAGTTCCGCACGCCCACGACGCGCCAAGCGCAGACAGTTTGGGGGACTGACCATGCCGCGTGAAACCGGGCGCAAGCTCGTCGCCCAGAACAAGAAGGCCCGCTACGACTACTCGATCGAGGATGTCTACGAGGCGGGCATGGTGCTGACCGGCACCGAGGTGAAGTCACTGCGCGCGGGTCGGGCATCCCTCGTCGATGGCTACGCCACCCTCGACGACGGCGAGCTGTGGCTGCGCGGGGTGCACATCCCCGAGTACACGCAGGGCACCTGGACCAACCATGAGCCACGTCGAGCGCGCAAGCTGCTCCTGCATAGCGAGGAGATCCGCCGCATCGCACTCAAGCTGCGCGAGTCCGGTATCACCCTGGTTCCCCTCTCGCTCTACTTCCTGGACGGCCGGGCCAAGGTCGAGATCGCCGTTGCCCGCGGCCGCAAGAGCTACGACAAGCGGCAGGCCATTGCCGAGCGGGACTCCAAACGGGAGACCGACCGCGCTACTGGGCGGCGCACAAAGGGTCTCGACTAGCAGGCATGCTCTTAGAGCCAGTAGCCATGGTCTTAGAACGGGCAGGGAGCGTTCGCATTCGGTGTGAGAGAGCCAGGATGCGGGGGACTCAGGGACGACGTGCCGCCCGCGCTCATGAACAGGGGTGGCGGGTCGACGGTGTAGGTGCGGCCCATGGGTGAGCGCCAGACGCACTTCCCGTCGTCCCGAGACTCCAGAATCTCCCAGCGGCCGTGGGTCTTGAGCTGGTGGTGCCGGATGCACAGCATCCCCAGGTTGTTCCGGTCGGAGCGCCCGCCGTCGTCCCATTCGATGACGTGGTCGACCTGGCATCTGGCCGCCGGCCGCGTGCAACCGGGGTGGCGGCAGGTGAGGTCGCGGGTGGCGAGGTAGGCACGCAGTGCGCCGGTGACCGCATAGCTCGATCGCCCGCGATCGAGCAGGTGGCCGGTGTGAGGGTCGCTGATCAATCGTCGAAGCGAGATGGGCACATCCGGATCGGCGAGCAGGTCGCGAACGGCGTTCGCGGACACGCTCTGCGGACCGCCCAGCGCGCCAGTCAGGATGCCCGGATCGTCTGTGCCGCTGAGAAGGGCGCCGGCGTCAATCACCAGGCCGATCTCGACTGTGACACTGGCGGCGCCCGTGGCGGTTTCACCCGGCGTACCGCAGACCGCATCGAGGAGTGCCTGCACGCGGAGCTGCCCCAGGGTGGCTCCGCATTCGACTGACGTGACGCGAGCGCGGGCATCGAGAGCGGCGTGCAGTCGGGCAGCGTGCTCGATCGGCAGGCGCGCCACCAGTACCGCGAGACCGTCTTCCTCGGGGTAGAGATGGACGTTGACGGATTGGAGCGCCAGGCGCCGGCGCCGCTCCTGCCCGTCGGCATCGATAGCCAGCACCACTCGACGAGCAAGGCGGCGGGTGCTGGCGGGTGTCGCGGATGCCGCATGCGGCAGAACACGATCCTGGAGCCGGGCGCAGGAGGCGGTGAAGGCCGCCGGTTCGTCGTGATCGAGCCGCTGCGCCTCTTCGGCGATGGCTCGCGCGTGTGCGGAGGTGATGCTCCCCCGACACAGGGCGGCGGCGGTCTGCGCGAGAGGGCCAGCGAGCAGTCGGGCGGTCAGGATCTGGTCGCTAATGACGTTCGGGGAACGCCGTAGGGCCGCGGCTAGCTCATCCCTCACCTCGTCCACCAGGGTGAAGCTGCGCTCGGCGTCGTCCTGCCGGCTCAGGACCGTGACAACTCGCTCGTGGCGCTCGACCCCGACTGCGACCACGAGAGCGCGCGCCTCCAGTGCGGCCAGCTGGGACTGCGCGCGCTGCAGTTCGACGAGGTAGTCGATCGCACGATCGGGGGTAAGGGTCTCCGGCTCGACCTCGAGGAGCGTGGGCGGATCGGCCGCGACGGCGGCCATCCACAGTTCCCAGTCTTCGGGCACGGCTGCGTCGATCAGCGACCCGGGGGCCCAATCTATGCCGTTGCGCATGCCTCGACACTACGTCGGGGGTCTGACATTCGGGAGGTCGGAACGCCAGCGCGGCTTGGGGCCAACGCCGCTGGCGGATTTCACGGGAACCCTGTGTGGGCGTACCATCGAAGTGAGCATTCATTGGCTCGTCGTTTGATAACTGAACATGGGGGTGAACGGTTTCGACGGGCAGATGTCTTGACCGGAGAAGCGTGTCGAGAATCCAGGGTGATCTCGTTAAGAATCCTTGGAAAAACAATAACTGCCAATAACAAGCAGTCAGCTGAGTCCTACGCCCTCGCGGCGTAGTACATAGATCAGCCGTCAGCCCAATGCGTCCCCGAGTTGGGGTCTGACGTCGCTAGGGGACTCACCAAGCGCTCCGGTTACGGGAGCGGGCGGAAAAGCAAACAGTAACTGGGCCGCCCAATACAGTGCCGCACGAAGCATTGGGGCCGAGAAGCGATAGCGCGGCTACACACGTAGAAGTACGGAAGAGGCCTGCACGGACCCGGGTTCGATTCCCGGCACCTCCACAATGCGTAATGCCCGGGGCTGTTCCCCCGGGCATTACGCATTGTCGGGGAGATACGTCGGGGATCGGGAGGAGGCTTGGCGAAGCCAAGTCGACGGATCCCGGCACCTCCACAATGGCCGGTTCGCGGGAAAGCCGCCCACCCATTAGTAGCAAGAACGCCCCCCGGCGCCGCGCCGGGGGGCGCTCTTTCGCGATTGCTTCCTGCCGCCTCTGCCTTCTCTAGGTGAAGCGTGTTGAGCGCATCGGCCTCGGACGTGGTCAGCTGTCGAAAGCCGTGGCCGTCCTGGCCGGCCTTGAGGAGTTCGTGGTCCTCGGGGCCGAGTCTGGTCTCCTCGTGCCAACATCGCAGGAGTCGCATGTTGGTGGCGGCGACGTAGCAGGCGAGCACGATCGTGACCGTGGGCAGTTCGGTGACCGAGTAGGTGCCACAGCGGTGTTTCTGGTCCGTCTGCGTCGGCCGTTATCCCGCTTGGCCGAAGTGCGGAACGGCGAGTTGAGCCAAGTAGAGCCGCGCAGGTATGAAAAAGTCCTTGACGCGCTCCGCAAGACGAGGTTATCGTTCGGCATTCGCTCTCTATCGATCGATCGACAGAGAACAAATACCGCACCACGACTAGCCGATCCGATAGGTAGACCAATCCAATCGCGAGGCAGCACCGCCCATTGGGCGGTCAAGCCTGGCCAGATAGGAGTCAGGACATGCGAGCAAGTGCGGTACGCAAAAGAGGCATGGTTGGCGCAGTAGCGGTGGTTGCCGCGCTCGCTCTCTCGGCGTGCGGAGGGGGCTCGGCCGGTAGTTCAGAGTCGGCCGCTCCGCTTGACCCGAAAGCAGATCTGTCTAAGCAGACCCTTACGGTCTCGAACTGGGCCGACTACACGAACCCCGACGTTCTGACGTCGTTCACATCGGAGTTCGGCACGCCCGTGACAATGGCGACCCATGCCAGCAACGAGGAGATCATGGGCAAGCTCACGGCGGGCGGCGACTCGGGCATCGACATCGCGTTCGTCTCCGGGCAGTATGCGCAGGCGCTCGACCGAGCCGGCCTCCTCGAGCACCTTGACCAGTCCCTCATCCCCAACCTGAAGAACCTCTACCCAGAGGCGAGCACGCTCGCGTACGACGTCGGCAACGTCTACTCCGTTCCGTATGCCTGGGGTACGACAGGGCTGTGCTACCGGAGCGACCTGGTGAAGGAGACACCCGACAGTTGGGACGCCATCCTGAATCCGCCGGACGACACCAAGGGAAAGATCACCATGCTGTGGAGCGAGCGCTGGCTGCTTCTCCCAGCCCTCAAGAAGCTCGGCTACTCGAACAACACCGTCGACCCCGCGGAGCTCGAAAAGGCGAAGGAGCTGACCCTCGCGGCGAAGAAGAACCTGCTCACCTACGACGACACCACCTTCTACAACCGGCTCGTGTCCGGCGAGTCCGTCATGGCGGTCGCATGGGATGGCTGGTGCAGTTACGCCATCGCGGAGAACCCCGACGTCAAGTTCGTCCTTCCCAAGGAGGGCAGTGATATCTGGACCGACACGCTCGTGGTCCTGAAGTCGTCCAAGAACAAGGAGGCGGCGCACGCTTTCCTGAACTCCATTCTTGATGCGAAGAACCAGTCGTGGGTTGCGACGACCGCTCTGTCCAAGGTCCCGAACAAGGCATCAATGGACATGGTCGGCGCCGAGCTCGCGAAGCAGTACCCGGCGATGGGCATGACTCCGGCAGAGATCGTCCAGCAGGAGCAGATCCTCGACCTCGGTGACAAGACTGCCGAGTACACGCAGATTGCAACTGAGATCACTGCAATTTGATCGTGTCTTCATCCGACGTGCCCGTGGTGCACGGGTCCGGTGCCAGGAGGCGCCGGACCCGTGCATCACGGGCGATCTATCTCGGCCCTGGGCTGCTGTACATCACCCTCTTCATGGCGATCCCGATGGGCTTCATCCTGTCGTACGCCTTTCTGGAGAAGGCGCCCTATGGCGGGGTCCGGCTCAGCTTCTCGCTCGACAGTTTCACGCGTGCTCATCGCCTCGATCACGACCCTGTTGGCACTGGTGATCGGCTACCCCGTCGCGTACGCCATCGCCAAGTTGCCACCCAAGTGGCGCACGGTGGCGGTCATCCTCGTCGTGCTCCCGTTCTGGAGTAATTTCCTCATTCGGACATACGCCTGGATCCTTCTCCTGAACTCGGAAGGGATCATGAACAAGGGCCTGCTTGCAGTCGGGGTCATAGACCACCCCCTGGCCCTTCTGTACACGCGTGAGGCCGTCATCCTGGGCCTGCTCTACGCGTACCTCCCACTCATGATTCTCCCGCTGTACGCATCGATGGAACGCCTCGACTGGTCGCTCCTGGAGGCGGCGAGGAATCTGGGAGCCGGAAGGGCCCGCGCGTTCGTGGACGTCACATTCCCCTTGACCCTGCCAGCAGCCATGATCGGCGCAATTTTCGTCTTCGTGCCGAGTGTTGGGAACTTCATCGTCCCCGAACTCCTGGGGGGCGGGAAGACCGTGATGGTGGGCAATCTGGTTCGGGACCAGTTCCTCAAAGCGCGCGATTGGCCCTTCGGCTCTGTCTTGGCTCTGACGATGGTCGGGTTCCTCGTCCTGCTGTTCGCTGTCCAGGGGTACGTCGCACGACGCATCAACATCGGGGATTCGCGTGCGTAGCATCGGTTGGCTGCGGGTGCCCCTGCTCCTGACCTATGCCTTTCTCTATATTCCGATTGCTGTTGTCGTCGTGATGTCCTTCAACGCCAGCAAGATGCCGTTCAACTGGACGGGCTTGAGCCTCAAGTGGTACGGGGCGCTCTTTCATGATGACGTGATCCGTGAAGGCTTCACCAACACGATGATCGTCGCCGTAGGAGCAACGGTCATCGCCACAATTCTCGGTACCCTCCTCGCGATCGGCCTGTCGCGGTACACGAAGTCGGCCATCCTTCAGGCATACGCCCTGACTCCGGCCATCGTTCCCGACCTAGCACTAGCCATCGGCCTGCTCGTCATGTTCAGCTTCGTCGGGATGACGGTTGGCCTGCACTCGGTGCTGCTGGCGCACGTGGTGTTTGGCCTGGCTTTCGTGGCTGCCGTCGTAACGGCTCGTATTGGGCAGGTGGACCCTAGCCTCGAGGAGGCCAGCCAGGATCTCGGCGCGTCGGCATGGTCCACCTTCTTCAGAATCACCGTTCCGACGCTGCTGCCAGCCATCGTGGCGGGTGCGCTCCTGGTCTTCACGCTGTCGCTCGACGAGTTCGTCATCGCTTTCTTCACGGATGGTCCTTCAACACCAACCCTGCCCATCGTCATCTACTCCATGGTTCGTTTCGGAGTCACGCCCGAGATCAATGCTCTGGCGGCGATCCTCCTACTTGTCTCATTCACAGTCGTGATCGCTGCCCAGCGCATGACCCGACCCAGGGACTTGACGTGACCATGAAACCGCTTCTCACCATCACCGATGTTCGCCGCACGTTCGGCGACGTGATCGCGCTGGATTCGGTCAGCCTTGAGATCCACGAGAACGAGTTCTTCGCGCTCTTGGGTCCGTCCGGCTGTGGCAAGACGACCCTCTTGAGGGTGCTGGCCGGTTTCGAGCACCCGGACTCCGGAACGGTGATGATCGGGGATCAGGATCTGCTGGCTATGCCGCCGAACAAGCGGCCCATCAACCTGATGTTCCAGTCGTATGCGCTGTTTCCGCACATGTCGGTGGAGAAGAACGTTGCATACGGACTCGAGCGTGAGGGTTGTGCCAAGGATGAGATCAGGGACAGAGTGGCGCAGGTACTCCAGACGGTGAGCCTCAGCGACAAGGCCCGAAAGCGACCAGCTCAGCTATCCGGCGGGCAGCGCCAGCGGGTGGCACTTGCGCGAGCGATCGTCAAGCGGCCTCGTCTTCTGCTCCTTGACGAGCCGCTGTCGGCTCTGGATCGAAAAGTGCGAGCGGAGATGCAGCTTGAACTGAAGCGACTGCAGCATGAGGTGGGCATCACTTTCGTCGTTGTTACACACGACCAGGAAGAGGCGATGTCGATGGCCGACCGAATCGAGGTGATGTCGAACGGACTTGTTGAACAGATTGCGAGCCCCGTAGAACTGTATGCGCGGCCGAGCACCGCTTTCGTGGCGGACTTTGTAGGCTCGAGTAACGCCTTCCAGGGTCTACGGGTGACGGGTGGTGTCGACGTCCCCGGATTAGGTGTCCTGCACGGTCAACCAGTGGGGGAGCAGATGGGTGCGCTGGCCGTGCTGATCGTGCGCCCCGAGGATGTGCGATTGGTCAGTGAGGGGGAGGCCTTCCTCGGGGGCTTGGTTCTTGACACCCAGTTCTACGGCGGCCGATCTACGGTCGCTGTGCAGGTTCCCGGATGTCCGGCCCCGATCATCGTCACCTGCCAAGGAACGGCGAGTGTGGAGCGTGGCGCGCACGTGCACCTGGCCTGGGCTCCAGACAAGGCTGTCGTTCTGTCTGCCGCAACTCAGAACAAAGACGGGAATGACGGTCAGGAACCCGCACTCTGACCCATGACGGGCCTAGGTGAAGACGACCGTGCGTCCACCGTTCAACAGGACGCGGCTCTCGGCATGCCACGTGACAGCCTTGGTGAGGGCACGACATTCGACGTCGCGACCAGCCGCTTCAAGGTCCTTGGCATCAAGCGAGTGGTTCACCCGCGTGATCTCCTGTTCGATGATCGGTCCTTCGTCAAGGTCGGCAGTGACGTAGTGGGCCGTGGCTCCGATGAGTTTCACCCCTCGGCTGTGAGCCTGATGGTACGGGCGGGCGCCTTTGAAACTGGGGAGGAAAGAATGGTGGATGTTGATCACGCGGCCTTGGAGTTCAGCACACACGGCATTCGACAGCACCTGCATGTAGCGCGCAAGAACCACGAAATCGATGCGTTCGCTGCGCACGATCTCCAGCAGACTCCCCTCGGCTGAATCCTTGGTCTCTGGCGTGACAGGGAGGTGGATGAATGGAATTCCGTACGACTCCACTAATCCCTCGAAGTCACGATGATTCGAGACGACAGCTGGAATCGTTACCGGGAGGGCTCCAATGCTGTGGCGGAACAGCAGGTCGTTCAGGCAATGGCCGAATCGCGAGACCATGATGAGCATTCGTTCCGGCTCGTGTGCGCGACGTAGCTGCCAGTCCATTGAGAATGAATCGCCCACCCAGCTGAATGCCTCACGCAGTGAGTCAAGGTCCATTTCCCCGCTGATGCCTTCAAAGTGGACCCGCATGAAGAAGAGGCCGGTCTCGGGGTCGCCGTACTGCTGGCTTTGGACGATGGTGCATTCGCGCTGGACGAGGAAGCTCGATACTCCGTAGACGATGCCGGGCCGGTCCGAGCAGACGATCGTGAGCAGGAACTGATCCCGCTCGTTCTCCGTGACGGTGCTCAAGGTCGGCCTTCCATCGGTCGTGATGCGCACTTGGACTGGGCGGGACACAGGTCAATGACCGCACATGCCTTCCCCTTCACCCCCGGAAATGCTGACCGGTCGGGTCGTACAGCGGCTGAGCAGAAAGGATCCCCTCCAAGGACTTTCCGTCGACCTCGACGGTAAGGCGTGATCCACTGGGTAGATCGGCGGGTAGATACGCAAAGCCGATAGCACCCCCAAGTGTGTACGAAATGCCGCCGCTCGTGAGGGTCGTTGCGATGCCCTCACCTGTGACGGCTTCGCCCCCGCGGAGCACGAGATTCGGCTCCTGCACGGTGATGCACTGGAGCAGTTCGCGCACATGAACGCCCCGCGTCGGCCGCCGGCGGCCGAAACGGCCTCGGAGAGCTCCTGCCACAGCCACCTTCCGTAGCCAGTGGGAACGTAGATCTCCCAGCCGAGCTCGCCGACGAACGTGACTCGGGCGAGCCTGACGGCGACGCCACCGATGGAGGCATCTCGGAACTGCATGTAGGGGAAGTCCGCTGTTGCTAGTGACGTGTCCACCATCGGCTGCAGGATGTCGCGGGCGAGGGGACCCCACAGGCCGAAACACGCCCATCCGTTCGTGACGTCCGTGATTGTCACGGGGCCGTCGATGGGCGAGGACGGATTCTGCGCCTGAGCCGATATCCACTCGAGGTCGTGTGCGAGAGCGCCGGTGTTGGTGATGGCGACGAAACGCTCGGGACCCAACTGCGACACCGTGAAGTCACCGATCACCCCGCCGCTCTCGTTGAGCATCTGGGTGTACGTAATGCGGCCGGGTCCACGCGAGACGCGGTTTGAGCAGACCCACTCGAGCAGGGAGGAAGCACCGGGCCCCGCAACCTCGATCTTGCCGAATGTACTGAAGTCGAAGAGCCCGGCGGTCGTGCGCACAGCCACGTGCTCACTGACAACGGCTGAAGACCAGGCGGCACCTTCGTAGCCAGCAGGGCGAAGGGCCTCGTGCTCGGGCGACTGATTGTCAGCGAAGTAGTCGACTCGACGCCAACCGCTGTTGATATGGAATGCGGCGCCGGCTCCGAGGTGTGCCTCGTATGCGGGCGATGTGCGGAATGGGGTGACGGTCACGGTGGGCCTCGCTCGTGAGTGGGGGGTGTTCGGGGAACCCCTGGGGAGCCGAGTCGATCGATCGATCGTTCGACTGATTGGAGATTAGTGACGGTCACGTGGGCCGTCAAGGGGGCAGCGGGCTAGTCGCAAAAGAATTC
>JAPLBU010000317.1:0-8427 GCA_026392575.1 Actinomycetota bacterium
CCGATCGCTGCGCCTGCCCAGATGGGCCGGATGCCCTCGATCACATCGACATCGAGCAGTTCGGGAGCCCCCACCGTCACGGTCCGAGTCTCGACATCGACGTCGACGACGTATCTCGGTGAGCCGTCCTCTGCGGGGACGCGCAGGTTCAGACCCCGCCGCTGACCGATGGTGAACGTGTAGGCACCCTCATGGCGCGCGACGACCTCACCTGTCTCCGCATCGACGATGTCGCCGGGAGCCGTGCCCAGCCGGGCATGCAGGAAGGCGGCCGTGTCTCCGTCAGGAATGAAGCAGATGTCATGGCTGTCGGGCTTGCTGGCGACCAGGAGCCCGCGTTGCGCCGCCTCGTCCCGCACGACCGACTTCATGTCGGCGCCCAGCGGGAAGGCGGAGTGGGCGAGTTGATCAGCCGTCAGCACGCCGAGCACGTAGGACTGGTCCTTCTCCGGATCTGCAGCCCGATGCATCTCGGGACCATTCGGTCCATCGACGATGCGCGCATAGTGGCCGGTCGCGACGACATCGAAGTCCATCGCACGCGCGCGATCGAGCACGGCCGCGAACTTGATGCGTTCATTGCAGCGCATGCAGGGATTCGGTGTGCGCCCTTGGCGGTACTCGTCAATGAAGTCCGCGACGACATCCTCACGGAAACGCTCCGACAGGTCCCAGACGTAGAACGGGATCCCCAGCACGTCGGCCACCCGCCGTGCATCGCGCGCATCATCCAGCGTGCAGCAGCCCCGAGAGCCTGCGACGGACGGGCCAGACGTGCGCGACAGCGCCAGATGCACGCCCACCACATCGTGGCCCGCATCGACCATGCGCGCTGCGGCGACCGACGAGTCGACCCCACCGGACATCGCGGCGATGACCCGCATGTCAGCCTGCTCGGGGGGCGAGCGACCCCGCTCGCCGGGCTCGCTCCACGGCGCCGGGGAGGGCTGCGACGACTGCGGCGATCTCGGCCGGCGTGGTCGCCTCGCCGAGGCTGAACCGCAGCGAGGACCGCGAGAGCGATTCGTTGACGCCCATCGCCAGCAGTACATGACTGGGCTCGGGAATCCCTGCCGTGCAGGCGGAACCCGTTGAGCAATCGATGCCAGCGGCGTCCAGCAGCATAAGCAACAGGTCGCCCTCGCAGCCCGGGAAGGAGAAGTGCACATTGCCGGGCAGCCGCTGGTCTGCACCGACGCCGGGATCCCCGTTGAGGATCGCATCGGGCACGGCCGCACGGATTCCGGCGATCAGTTCCTCGCGAAGGGCAGCGAGCCTGAGCAGGCGCGCGGGCTGGCCCTGCACCGCGTGCTCCACCGCGACCGCGAAGCCCACGATGGCGGCGGCGTCGAGGGTGCCCGAGCGGACCTCGCGCTCCTGCCCGCCACCGTGCAGTACGGGGGTCAGCTGGACGCGAGGGTCGACGATCAATGCCCCGACACCGAAGGGCCCGCCGATCTTGTGACTGCTGAGGGTGACGGCATCGGCCTCGAGCGCACCGAGGTCGAGTGGCAGGTATCCGAGCACCTGCACCGCGTCGGTGTGGAACGGCACCCCAGCAGAGCGGCACAGCGACGCAATCGCGTGGACCGGTTGCACCGTGCCGATCTCGTTGTTGGCCCACATCACCGTGCAGACCGCGACGCGATCAGGCTCGGTCACCGCTGCCTCGATCTCGGAGAGGTCGACGCGCCCCAGCGCATCCACGCCCAGCCATGTGACGTCGGCACCCTGCTGCTCCTGCAGCCACACGACGGGGTCCAGCACCGCATGATGCTCGATCGAAGACGCGAGGACGCGGTCGGCGCCAACCGCTGCCCGGCGCGACCAGTACAGGCCCTTCACCGCCAGGTTGTCGGCCTCCGTGCCGCCGGAGGTGAACACGACCGCACTGGGTCGCACGCCGAGGTACCCGGCGATCGACTCCCGTGACTCCTCGACGGCGCGACGGGCACGACGCCCCGATGCGTGAAGGGACGACGGATTGCCCAGACGACCTGACTGCTCCACCCACGCGTCGCGCACGGCAGGGAGCATCGGCGTCGTCGCCGCATGATCCAGGTATGTCCGCTCGCCCACAACAGAATCGTAGTGACCGGGCCCGAAGGGGCTCAGTTGGCGCGGTTCCGAATCTCCTCGGTCAGCTGGGGCACGACCGTGAACAGGTCGCCGACCACGCCGTAGTCGGCGAGTTCGAAGATCGGTGCCTCGGCGTCCTTGTTGACGACGACGATGGTCTTGGAGGTCTGCATGCCGGCCCGGTGCTGGATGGCGCCGGAGATGCCGTTGGCGATGTAGAGCTGCGGCGAGACGGTCTTGCCGGTCTGCCCGACCTGGAACTGGTGCGGGTACCAGCCGGCATCCGTAGCCGCGCGTGACGCACCGACGGCAGCGCCGAGGGAGTCCGCGAGCGCCTCGATCACGGCGAAGCCCTCCGCCGAACCGACGCCACGACCGCCGGAGACCACGATGGCGGCCTCGGTGAGGTCGGGGCGACCGCCCTTCGTCGCGACGGTGCGTCCGGTGACGGTGGCCTTGGTCGCTGCGGCCGACAGGGCAACGGTGACATCGACTCGTGCCGGCGTCGCCGGTGCTGCCTCGGGTGCAACGGAGTTACCGCGAACGGTGATGATCGGGGTGCCCGTCGTGACAGTGGAATGCACAACCGTGGATCCGCCGAAGACCGACTGCGTTGCTACCAGCGCCGCCGAGACGTCGACCGCATCGGTGATGACACCGGAGTTCGTCTTGACGGCGAGCCGCGCGGCCGCCTCCTTGCCATCGGCTGTGCTGGCGATGAGCACGGCAACGGGAGCCTTCTCCGCGACCAGCTGCGCCAACGTCTCCGCCACCGGCGCGACGGGGTGCTTGCGCAGCGACTCGTCGCCAGCAACGTAGATCGTGGTCGCGCCGAACTCCCCGAGCGCGACCGCGGCCGCATCGTCGAAGCCGGGACCGACCCAAACTGCACTGGGCTCTCCCAGTCGACGGGCCAGCGTCAGCAATTCGCTCGTGACCTTCTTGACGGAACCATCTGCCTGCTCGACCAGGACAAGGACCTCACCCATGACTGCTCTTCCCTCTCTAGCCGGACTCAGATGAACTTCTGCTCGGACAGGAACCCGGCCAGCTTCGCGCCGCCATCTCCCTCGTCCGGCACGACAATGCCCGCAGCCTTCGGCGGGCGGGCGGCGAAGTCGTCGACCTGCGTCCAGGCGGCCGATAGGCCCAGCCGGGCCGCGTCCAGACCCGCATCGGCAATCGACAGCGTCTCGACCGGCTTCTTCTTGGCCGCCATGATCCCCTTGAAGGACGGGTAGCGCGGCTCGTTGATCTTCTCGACGACAGACACGACGCACGGCAGCGATGCCTCGACCGTGTCGTACCCCGTCTCAGACACCCGCTGGATGGTGACGACGTCGCCCGCGACGTCGACCTTCTGCGCGAACGTCAACTGAGCGAGGCCGAGGCGCTCGGCAACCATCGCCGGCACCACGGACATCCGCGCATCAGTCGACTCCGAGCCGAACATCACCAGATCGAAGCCACGACCCGTCAGTACCTCGGCGAGCGCGTAGCTCGTCGCGAGCGCATCGGAGCCATGCAGCGCCCCGTCGACCAGGTGCACCCCGGCATCGGCGCCCATGCTCAGCGCCTTGCGCACGGTCTCCGCCGCACGCTCCGGACCCATGGTCACCACGACGACCTCGCCACCATGCGCCTCGACCAGCTTCAGCGCCTCCTCGACGGCGTACTCGTCCAACTCATTCATCACGCCATCGGCCGACTCCCGATCGAGCGTCGAGTCGGCAGCCTGCAGCTGCTTCTCCGCCCACGTGTCCGGCACCTGCTTCACGCACACCGCGATCTTCATGGGGGCTGTTCCTCCTGAGGCATCCATTAGTTACTCACCAGTAATATATCCGACCCGACGCCAGCGGGCCCGACGGGCACACCGGGTCAGTTGCCGGTGAACTCCGGGCGTTCCTTCGCGACGAAGGCGTTCATCCCGATCGCCTGATCGTCGGTGGCGAACAGCGCAGCGAAGCGCATGCGCTCGATATCGAGGCCGGACGTCAGATCGACATCCATCCCGTGGTCGATCGCCTCCTTCGCCGCACGCAGGGCCAGTGCCGGACCCCGCGCCAGCCGGGTCGCCAGTTCCTGGGCTGCTGCGTAGACCTCGTCGGCAGGCACGACTCGGTTCACCAGTCCGATCGAAAGCGCCTCGGCGGCGTCGACCTGGCGACCCGTGAGCACCAGGTCCTTGGCCCGCGAGACCCCGATCAGTCGTGGCAGCCGCTGCGTCCCGCCCGCTCCGGGGATGATGCCGATCAGGATCTCGGGCTGGCCCAGCTTCGCGTCGTCCGCAGCGATGCGCAGGTCGCAACACAGCGTGAGCTCACAGCCACCGCCCAGCGCGTAGCCGGTGACCGCTGCAATGGTCGGCTGCGGGATGCGGGCGACGGCGGTGAAGGCATCCTGCAACCCGACCGACGCGCGCAGCATGTCCTGATAGGACATGACCGCCATCTCCTTGATGTCGGCACCGGCCGCAAACACCTTGGGACCGCCGTAGACGATGACCGCACCGATTTCGGATCGGGCGCTGATGTCCTCCGCCGCGGCCTTGATCTCGCGCTGCATCTGCAGGCACAGCACATTCATCGGAGGTCGCTGGAGCAGGATCGTCGCAACGCCCTGCTCGACCTCGACGGAAACGAACTCCGGCATCACGTACCTGCTCTCGGCTGTCAGGGCGCGACCGACCCGCGCCCCCGGCATCGAGCGTAGTGGCGGCCTGAGGTCCTGCAGCGCGGGCTGTACCCTGTGCGGGATGACAGGCCACGGATCGTCGGGCTGGGACCCGCTGGGTGTCACCCCAGATCGCCATGGTGGTGCCAATGTCGCCCTGTGGGCGCAGGGTGCATCGGCCGTCGACCTCTGCCTGTTCGACGAGATGGGCCGCGAGGAACGAATCCCGCTGACCGAACGCGTCTTCAACGTCTTCCACCGGCACCTCACCGACCTGCCCGCCGGCACCCGCTACGGCTTCCGCGTCGAGGGCGACTGGAATCCGGCCGTCGGCCACCGCTGGAACCCGAACAAGCTCCTGCTCGATCCTTATGCCAAGGCGATCGACGGTGACTTCCTCCTCGATCCAGCCCTGTACGGCCATCTCGGCTCCGACGACCTGCAGATGAACCCCGCCGACTCTGCGCCGTTCGTGCCCAAGAGTGTCGTCGTCGACGACTGGTTCGACTGGGGCGACGACGCGTCCCCGAACACCGCGTGGGGCGACACCGTCATCTACGAGACCCATGTTCGCGGCATCACCAAGCGCCACCCCTCGATCCCCGAGCACGAGCGCGGAACCTATGCCGGCCTGACGCACCCAGCCGTGCTCGAGCACCTGACCACGCTCGGCGTCACCGCCGTCGAACTCCTCCCGGTGCACCACTTCCTCGACGAAGTCCACCTCATCGAGGACGGCCTCACGAACTACTGGGGCTACAACTCCATCGGCTACTTCGCGCCGCATGCGGCCTACTCCTCCACCGGATCGCGTGGCGGCCAGGTCTCGGAGTTCAAGCGCATGTTGAAGGCGATGCACGCGGCCGGACTCGAGGTGATTCTCGACGTCGTCTATAACCACACGGCCGAGGGCAACCAGCTCGGCCCGACCCTCAGCTTCCGCGGGATCGACAACGACGACTACTACCACCTACGCGACAGCGGTCGCTTCTATGCCGACTACACGGGCTGCGGCAACACCCTCGACGTCTCCAAGCCCCACGTGCTGCAGGTCGTGATGGATTCCCTGCGCTACTGGGTTGAGGAGATGCGCGTCGACGGCTTCCGTTTCGACCTCGCTTCGGCGCTGGCGCGGTCGTTCCACGACGTCAACATGCTCGGCAACTTCATGTCGACCATCCAGCAGGATCCCGTCCTGCGCCGCGTGAAGCTCATCGCCGAGCCGTGGGACGTCGGACCGGGTGGCTACCAGGTCGGTGAGTTCCCACCGCTGTGGACGGAGTGGAACGACAAGTACCGCGACAACATCCGCGACTTCTGGCGAGGCGACGCCGGCATCGGCGAACTCGGCTGGCGACTGTCCGGATCAGCCGATCTGTACGCCAGCGAGGGCCGACGGCCGTTCGCCTCCATCAATTTCATCACCGCGCACGACGGCTTCACCATGCGCGACCTGGTGTCGTACGACCGCAAGCACAACGACGCCAACCTTGAAGGCAACCGCGACGGCACCGACAACAACCGCTCCTCGAACAACGGGGTCGAGGGCGCGACCGACGACGTCGCTATCACGCTCGTGCGCCAACGCCAGCTCCGCAATCTGCTGGGCACCCTGCTGCTGAGCACCGGCGTGCCGATGATCAGCGGTGGTGACGAGTTCGGCCGCACCCAGCAGGGCAATAACAATGCGTACTGCCAGGACAACGAGATCTCCTGGTACCACTGGGACTGGGAGCCATGGCAGTCGGACCTGAAGGTCTTCGCCAGCGAGGTCCTGCGCCTTCGCCGCCTGCACAGTGCCTTCCGGCAGCGCTACTTCTTCGACGGCAAGCCACTGCACGCGGGCGGCCCGAAGGATCTCGCATGGATCGGGCCCGACGGACGGGAGATCTCGGAGGACGAATGGCATGCGGCCGACAGCCGCACCCTGGGCATGTTCCTCGCGGGCGAGAGCCATGGGCTCGACGACAACGAGCAGCCGATCCGCGACGAGGCGTTCCTGGTGCTCCTGCATTCCGGAACGACACCGATGCCGTTCACCCTGCCGGACGCACCCTTCGGTCGGGCCTATCGCCTGATCATCGACACGTCGACCGGCCAGGCGAATGAGTCATATGAGGAATTGGCGGCAGGCTGCGCGGTCACCCTGCCTCCGCGCAGCCTGCTGACCTTCCACGCCCTGCGCTGAGAATCGCATGAAGCTCTGCTCCCCACTAGGTTTGCCGCATGACCAGCCATCGGCTCGTCCGTCGCTCCGTCGCCGTCGGAGGCATCCTCACCCTGGCACTCACGTCTGCCCCGCCGGTCCTGGCCGTCGCTGCCCGCGATGCCGTGCCCGGCGTCATCGCTGCCTACTCGCTCGCCGCACCTCGCAGTGAGGCCCCATCGGGACTCGTAGCGCGTGCCGTCGTACCGGCGGGCGCGCCCTGCCCCTCGCTCCGCGTCACCCGCGCGGCCGACGGATCCACGCGCTTCGTACAGATGGCCGTGCGGCCGACGCCTGCACGCACATCCCCGGCCTTTGATGCCATCATGGTGTGCTCGACGCCGGTGCCGGTCGGCCTGACGGATGCCAGCATCTCCGGCGTCGTCGTACCCGCGACGATGCCGACAGCGGTCGCCCGCCTCGCGATGCTGGGCGACAGCGGCTGCCGCATCGCGTCCTGGCAGGTGCAGGACTGCGCATCCGACATCGCCTGGCCGCTCGCCCGGATCGCGCAGAGCGTGGCCGAAGAACACCCCGACGCCGTCCTCTTCAACGGCGACTTCTTCTACCGCGAGGCACCCTGCCCCGCCGCTTCCCAGGCGTGGTGCGGGTCGAGTCCACCGCCCGTTACCGGACTCCCCTTCACCGACAGCGCCTATGGCTGGATCGCCGATGCGCTCCTGCCGATGGCCCCGATGCTCAGCGCGGCGCCGCTGATCGTGACGCGCGGCAATCACGAGGCCTGCTACCGCGGTGGCAACGGCTTCTTCCTGCTCTTCGACCCACGGGAGGGCACGCAGGACACTTGCGCTCCGGTCTCGACCGCGACCGGTCTCGTTGCGGCCGACACGATGCCGACCCCGACCTACGCGATCGATCTCACGGTGAGCAAGGGACACACGCTGCGACTGGCCATCGTGGACTCGGCCGGCGGCAGCGACAACGCCGTCACCTCGTTCGCCGCGCTCCAGCGGCCCGCGTACGTGCAGGCAGCCGACCTCGCGCAGCCCCGACCCGGCCGTGAGTCATGGCTTCTGACGCACCGCCCGCTGTACGGATTCGTCACGTCGCAGTTCGAGCAGCCGGGTGTGCCGTTCAACCCATGGGGCTCGATGGACCAGGCGGCAGCAGCCGACGGCCTACTGGGCGACTACACCCTGGTGTTCTCGTCGCATATGCACATCGCACAGTCGGTGCAGCTCCCCGGCTTGCCGGGACAGCTGATCCTCGGCAACGCCGGCACCCTGCTGGATCCGACCACCGGCTATCCGCTCCCCACCGCGGGACCGAAGATCAGCGACAGCCAGAGCTATCCGGCCCCGTCGTGGGGCTGGGTCGGCGTGCGGTTCGGGTACGCGATGGCCGCACCGCAAGCCGACAGCGGCTCGTGGCGCATCACGATGAAGGATCCGGACGGCGGGAAGTTCGCCCGCTGCGGCCTCGCCAACCGCGAGCTGTACTGCCGC
>JAPLBU010000317.1:8461-12443 GCA_026392575.1 Actinomycetota bacterium
CAAGGAAGGCAGCGCAGGACGCCGTCCGCCAGGCCGGCCGACATCGTCGGCACGATCTGCAGGCCAAGCTCCTCGGATGCCGCGAGACCGATGTGCTGCGGCAGCACCCGCACGGTGTACCCGAACGGGCCATTGCGATCCAGGTCGACGACCAGCCGGTACTGCCAGCGGTTGCCGTCATAGGACTCCACCGGCTCCATCGGCTCGTGCACCGGCTGAACGAGGCGGTCGTCCGCATCGACACGGCCGCACACCGCCTGGACGACGACGTCGTCCGGTGTGAGCAGGCCCAGAGACACGTAGGCGCGGATCGTGATCGGCGTGCCCTGCATGACGGCATCGCCGACCCCGTCGGCCTCGACATGGTCGATGCGGATCGTCGGCCACTGAGTCCGGATGCGCGTCTTCCAGATTGCGAGGTCACGCGCGACCGCGAAATCGTCGGCCTCGACGAAGCGCGACGAGATCGCTGCCGGCATGTACAGGCGCATGACGTACTCGCGCAGCATCCGACTGGCGAGCACCTTCGGGCCGAGGGTCCGCAGCGTGTGGCGGACCATCCCGATCCAGCGCCGCGGGATCCTTGCCTCATCGACGTCGTAGAACGTGGCGGCCACCGCCTTCTCGATGAGTCCGTACAGCGCATCAGCCTCGATGTCGTCGCGCCGATCGGCATCGTCAACACCGTCGGCGGTCGGGATGGCCCAGCCGTTCTCGCCGTCGAACCACTCGTCCCACCACCCGTCGAGGATCGACAGGTTCAGGCCGCCGTTGAGGGCCGCCTTCATCCCTGACGTGCCACTGGCCTCGAGCGGACGGATGGGGTTGTTCAGCCAGACGTCGCACCCCGGGTACAGGGTGGTGGCCATCGCGATGTCGTAGTCCGGCAGGAAGACGATGCGGTGGCGCACATCCTCATCGTCGGAGAACTGCACCAGTTGCTGGATCAGCCGCTTGCCGCCGTCGTCGGCCGGATGCGCCTTGCCAGCGACGACGAGCTGCACGGGACGCTCGGGGTCGGTGAGAAGGGCCTTCAGCCGGGCAGGGTCGCGCAGCATCAGCGTGAGCCGCTTGTACGACGGCACACGACGGGCGAAGCCGATCGTCAGGACGTCGGGGTCGAGCACCGAGTCGATCCAGCCGAGCTCGGCCTCCGTCGACCCGCGATTGACCCAGGACTCGCGCAGGCGCGTGCGGGTCATCTCGACGAGATCCTGGCGCAGCGCTCGCTTGATCGACCACAGCTGCTCGTCGGGCGTGTTGGCTATGACCTCCCAGCCCTCGGCATCGTCGATCGAGGCGCCATGCGCGAGGTCGATGACCTGGCGTGCGACCCACGTAGGGGCGTGCACGCCGTTGGTGATCGAGGTGATCGGGACATCGTCGCCGTCGAAGCCGGACCAGAGGCCAGCGAACATCCCGCGCGATACCTGACCATGCAGCAGGCTCACACCGTTCGCGCGCTGCGCGAGGCGCAGGCCCATGACCGCCATGTTGAAGACAGCCGGATCCCCACCCTCGAAGCTCTCCGCGCCGAGCTCGAGCACTCGCTCGACCGGAACGCCGACCGATGCGTTGTCGCCACCGAAGTACTGGGCGATGAGGTCGATCGCGAATCGGTCGATGCCGGCTGGCACGGGAGTATGCGTGGTGAACACGGTGCCTGCGCGGCCCGCCTCGGCGGCATCGTCGAAGGACATCGTCGGGTTCAGCGTGACGAGCTCACGGATCCGCTCGAGTCCGAGGAAGCCGGCATGCCCCTCGTTGGTGTGGAACACCTCGGGTGCGTCATGACCGCTGATGCGGCAGTAGGCACGCAGCGCCCGAACACCGCCGATGCCCAGCAGCATCTCCTGCTGGAGACGATGCTCACTGCCTCCGCCGTAGAGCCGGTCGGTGACCTCGCGCTCGGACGGATTGTTCTCCTCGACGTCGGAGTCGAGCAGGAGGAGCGGCACGCGGCCCACCTGCGCGACCCAGATGCGGGCCGCGATGGACCGGCCGCCGGGCAGTCCGACCGAGATCCGCGCTGGCGTGCCGTCGGGCTCGCGCAGCAGCGAGACGGGGCTGCCGTCGGGATCGGTGACCGGGTAGCGCTCCTGCTGCCAGCCGTCGCGGGACAGCGACTGCTTGAAGTAGCCGGACCGGTAGAACAGGCCGAGCGCGATGATCGGAACGCCGAGATCACTCGCGGTCTTCAGGGGGTCGCCGGCCAGGATGCCCAGGCCACCGGAGTACTGGGGCAGCGCTGCGCCGATGCCGTACTCCGGGGAGAAGTAGGCGATGCCCTTGGGCGCGTCGTCGCCAAGGGACTGGAACCAGCGGTCAGAGACGAGGTAGGCACGCAGGTCGTCGCGACAACGGTTGGCCCAGTCGACGAACCCCGCATCACCGGACAGCTCGATGAACCGCTCGGCCGAGACCTCGCCAAGCAGTCGGACCGGGTCGTTGCCGCCCTCCGCCCACAGCAGCGGGTCGACCGCAGCGAACAGGTCGCGGGTCGCCGGATGCCAGGACCAGCGCAGATTGATCGCCAGTTCCTCGAGGGCCACGAGGTTCTCGGGAAGGACAGTGCGGACGGTGAATCGTCGGATCGCTCTCACAGCACACACGCTAGCGGCTCGCCCTCGGTGTCTGGGCAACCGGGACCCCTCATCGGGCAGGAATCTGACGGATTCTTGCAACTCGCGCAAGTTCCTTCACTCCCGTCACAGCAACAGCGGCTTCGCCCCCGCGCCGCGCCGCTAGGCTTCCCCCATGGCGGCCCCACGACGCGCAAAGGCACCGACACCGGCACCGCCGTGGCAGCCACGACTGCTCACCCCGCCGCCCGAACTGGCCGGTCGGTTCCCCATCACCGGGGTGAAGCCGGCCAACCTCGGTGGCCGCCGCGCCGCTGCTGCGGCCGGAGACCGCCCGGATGTCGCCCGAGCCCACCGGCCTGGACACCTGGATCGCCCACGTGCGGCCCACGTCCATCGGCGACTGGACCTTCACCGTTGAGGCATGGGGCAGTCCATGGGACACCTGGGTGCACCGCGCCACCATCAAGATCCCCGCCAGTGTCGACGTCGACCTGGAGTTCCTCGAGGGCTCGCTGCTCCTCGAGCGCGCTGCGGCAGCGCTGCCGGCCGAAGACGCCGAGGATCGAACCAGCCTGCTCACAGCAGCGGCAACCATGGTCGCCACGCCCCTGCCGGTGCCCGTCCGACTGGCGGCGGGAACCGACCCGACCGTCGCGCGCATCATGCATCGGCACCCCATTCGCGAGGGTGTCACGACGAGCGGCCCGTGGCCCCTGCGCGTACAGCGCCGCCGCGCCCTGGTCGGCACCTGGTACGAGTTCTTCCCACGCAGTGAGGGCGCAACAGTCGACCCGCCCCGGTCCGGCACCTTCGCCACCGCAGCCCGACGCCTCGACGCGGTGGCGGAGATGGGCTTCGACGTCGTCTATCTGCCGCCCATCCACCCGATCGGGCGAGTGAACCGCAAGGGGCCCAACAACACCCTCAGCCCCGGCACCGACGATCCGGGATCACCCTGGGCGATCGGCTCGGTCGAGGGCGGCCACGATGCGGTGCACCCCGACCTCGGAACGATCGTGGACTTCGACGCCTTCGTCGCCAGGGCCAGCGAACTCGGGCTCGAGATCGCCCTCGACCTCGCCCTGCAGGCCGCCCCCGACCATCCGTGGGTCATCGCGCATCCGCAGTGGTTCACCACCCGCGCCGATGGCTCGATCGCCTACGCCGAGAACCCCCCGAAGAAGTACCAGGACATCTATCCGCTCAACTTCGACAACGACCCCGAGGGCCTCTACGCCGAGGTTGAGCGCGTGGTCCGCCATTGGATGTCGCACGGTGTGCGCATCTTCCGCGTCGACAATCCGCACACCAAGCCGCTGTGGGTCTGGGACCGGCTGATGGACAGCATCTTCGCGACCGACCCGGATGTGCTGTTCCTGGCTGAGGCCTTCACCGGG
>JAPLBU010000258.1 GCA_026392575.1 Actinomycetota bacterium
CCCGATGGGATTTGAACCCATACTGTGCCGGGTTTAAGCCGGGTGTCTCTGCCAGTTGGACTACAGGGGCCTGCGGCAACGATACGACTCGCGCCCCCAACCCACCCCCACCCCGCCGACCTTGAGGTTGTGCCCACTCACCGGCCCGAAAACTGGGCGCAACCTCAAGGTCGGCGCGGAGGTCCAGGCCGGCCCGTCAGTTCGCCGTGTCGCGCGCCCGGGTCGGCACGTCGTCGCGCATCGGCTCGGTGAGGCGGCCGGTGAAGGTGTTCTGCTGGCTCGGGTGGTAGGACGCCAGCACCAGCACCTCGCGCCCCGCTGGTGACGTGGCCAGCGTGCTTGCTGCGTGCCCGAAGCTCGCGCGATCCACCTGCCAGCCCGCCGTCCGCAGCGCCTTCAGGGTCGCGAGCCACGCGATGCCGCCAAGGGCCACGATCACTAGGACGGTCGGCTCGATGATCCCGATCTCGGCATCCAGCCAGTCAGCGCAGGCCGCCTTCTCCTCCGTGGTCGGCTTGTTGTCCGGCGGGGCGCAGTGCACGGCTGCCGTGATACGCACTCGGTCCATCCGCTGACCATCTCCGCGCGCGGTCGATGTGCCGATCTCCGCCAGCCCGACGCGGTGGAGCGAGCCGAATAGCCAGTCGCCGCTGCGATCGCCCGTGAACATCCGGCCGGTCCGGTTCGCGCCGTGTGCGGCCGGTGCCAGGCCGACGATCCAGATCGTCGGCGACAGCGATCCGAAGCCGGGCACCGGACGTCCCCAGTACTCCTCATCCGCGTACGACGCCCGTTTGACCACCGCGACATCCTCACGCCACGCAACCAGCCGTGGACACCGACGGCAGCCGACGATGGCCGCATCGAGCGCGGCGAGATCAGCCGGAACAGGCACGGAGGAACGCGACTGTGCGGTCCCAGGCAAGCTTCGCGTTGTCAGCCTGAAAGACCTCGGGCCGCGCATCGTTGAAGAAGGCGTGCACGCTGTCGGGGTATTCGAACATCTCGATGGATCCACCGGCGGTGATGATCGCATCGGCATACTCGCCAATCGCCGATCCGCTGCTCGCCTCGTCCGATAGCGCCTTGTGCACGATGGCCGCCTTGCCCGTGTAACGGCTCCAGTCCGGTGCGTACTGCGGCCACGGCATCGCGGGATAGAAGGCGACGGTGCAGGTGATCGCGTCCGACACGGTCGGCGCCAGCAGCGCCAACCCGCCGCCCATGCAGAAGCCGATGACACCCACTTCGTCGCTGGTGACCTCCTCGCGCTGCACCAGCCACTCGGCCGCCGCCGCGAGGTCCGCACCCACGCTCTCGATGTCGAGACCGATCATAGCGCCGCGGTAGTGATCGACGGCCAGCACGACGAAACCCTCGTCGGCCAGCCGCTGCACGACCTGCTGGATGTGCGGCACGAGGCCCCACCACTCCTGGATGACGATGACGGCAGGGCCGGCACCCGACGGAGGTAGGCACAGGATCCCGGGCACGGCCTCGCCGCGGATGTCGATCGTCGCGTTTCGCATGTCCGAAGTATGACCGCATTCCGAGTCGCTATCCTTTCGTTAGGCACCCATCCGGGTGCCTGCCTTCCATTTCGGATCGTCCGGCACGTTCCTGCCGGTTGAAGGGGTTGATTGGCATGACCAAGGAAGTCCGGTACGACGATGTATCCCTCGTCTACCCCGGCGGGACCAAGCCCGCCGTCGCGCACCTCGACCTGGAGATCGCCGAAGGCGAGTTCCTCGTCCTCGTCGGCCCGTCCGGCTGTGGCAAGTCCACCAGTCTGCGCATGCTCGCTGGCCTGGAGCCGATCTCCAGCGGCACCATCTACATCGGCAATCGCGATGTCACCCACGTCCCGGCAAAGGACCGCGACATCGCGATGGTGTTCCAGAACTACGCGCTCTACCCGCACATGTCGGTCGCAGAGAACATGGCCTTCGCCCTGAAGATCCAGAAGGTCTCCAAAGATGAGATCACCCGCCGGGTCAAGGAAGCCGCCGCCCTGCTTGACCTCACCGACTACCTCGACCGCAAGCCCAAGGCACTCTCCGGCGGCCAGCGCCAGCGTGTCGCCATGGGCCGCGCGATCGTGCGCGAGCCCGAGGTGTTCCTCATGGACGAGCCGCTGTCGAACCTCGACGCCAAGCTGCGCGTGCAGACCCGCACGCAGATTGCCGCTCTCCAGCGACGTCTTGGCACGACCACGCTGTACGTCACCCACGACCAGGTCGAGGCCATGACCATGGGTGACCGCGTCGCCGTGCTGAAGGACGGCATCCTGCAGCAGTGCGCCAGCCCGCGCGAGTTGTATGACAACCCGGCCAACGCATTCGTGGGCACGTTCATCGGGTCGCCGTCGATGAACATGATCGCCGCACCCATCGTTGACGGCGGTGTCGATATGAACGGATTCACCGTTCCCGTCGAGCGCTCGTTCCTCGACAAGGCCGCATCAGGCAAGGTCCTCGTCGGTGTCCGTCCCGAGGATCTTGCGCTGTCGGTCGACGGTGCCGACATGACCGTCACGCTCGTGGAGGAACTGGGAGCCGATACCTACGTCTACGGCGCGTACTCGGGTCCGGATGGTCCCGTCGATCTGGTTGCTCGTGGCCAGGGCATGGCCGCTCCGAAAATCGGTTCGGTTGTGAAGGTCAATCCCACGCGCACCTACGTGTTCGACACGGAAGTCGCTCAACTGCGCCTGTCGTAGCAAGAGCGGCGGTTCGAACGCCGAGAGAGGTGGGACCCGATCGTTCGAAGAAGCTCCCGTTTGCTCCTCGGTGCGTCCGTTGCCGCGGTGACGCTGATCCTGGCGGCCGGCTCGCCCGCAGGGGCAGCAGACTCACGATCGGACAGGGTCCTGGTCCATGGTCGCGTCGACCTCGGCCCGACGTGCCCGGTACAGCGACCCGGTGAAGACTGCACTGACGAGTTTGCGAAGGCAACCGTCACGGCAACACATCGCGGTCAGCGGGTCACGGTCAGATCGGGCTCGACGGGGTTCCGACTGCGTCTGGATCACCACGTGTGGATCCTCACCGCTAATGCTGGAATGCGCTGCACGCCCGTGCGCCTGGACCTTCGAAGCGGTCGAACCCCACCGCCCACTGTGATCGAATGCGACACCGGCATCCGTTGACGACAAACCCGAGTGGTTTGAGGTCAGGCCTTGTATGGGCTCGTCGAGCCACGCACGATGAGCTGTGTAGGCAGAATGATCGAGTCGACCTCGACCTCGGCCCCGGGCGAACGAAGCTGAAGCACCAGAGCCTCGGCTGCGATGCGGCCAAGGTCCTGCACCGGCTGGACGACCGTCGTGAGATCCAAGAACTCCGACATGTCATGGCCATCGACCCCAACGAGCGAGATGTCTCGACCCGGCTGCAGACCGTGACTGCGCATCGCCTTCATCGCTCCGAAAGCCATCTCGTCGGACATCGCGAAGACCGCCGAGGGTGGGTTCCGTTGCGTCAGGAGTGCGGTCATCGCCTGCTCGCCGCCGGCGATGGTGAAGTACCCGTATGACTCCAGCGTCGGGTCGACGGTCAGCCCGGCCGCATTCATCGCCTGCTGGAATCCCCGATGCCGGTCGTGGTCTGCCGTGAAAGGCTCCTCGACGGGTGCACCGGTGATCACCCCGATGCGGGTGTGCCCGAGGTTGATGAGGTGCTGCGTGGCGATCTGGCCGGCGAGCACATCGTCGATGGTCACGCTCGGGATGTCAGCTAGCGTCACACCGATCAGGCTCGTCGGCATGTTCAGTGCCAGGACCTCGTGCAGCTGCTGGTCGTGGGGCGGCAGGGCGATGACCAGAACGCCATCGACGCGCCGGCGCAGGCGAGGTGCAGGCGGGAGTCGGTGCTGCTGGCCGTCTGGAGTGCTGACGCTCATCAGGAGCAGGTCCATGCTGGCGTCCTGCAGCACTGACTCGACGCCGGACAGCACGGTGCTGAAGAACCAGCGGGCGATGTACGGCGTGATGACGGCGATGCTGCCCGTGCGTCCGCTGGCCAGCCGCGAGGCACTCGGCGAGATGACGTAGTCAAGTTCAGCCGCGATCCGCTGGATCCGCTCGCGGGTGCCCGCGTCCACGTTCGGCAGGCCGCGCAGGGCGCGCGAGACGGTCGCGGTGGACACGCCTGCTGCGTCCGCTACGTCCTTGATCGTGATGCTCACGGGATCCTCCTGACCATCAAGTCTAGGCTCAGGAAGCGGTGAAACACAACCGGTTACATCAGATACTGCAGGGGTAATGGCGCCTAATCTGCTACAAGACTGTAAACGATGCCATCAAGAATGTCGGTCTCCGACACCACCACCTGGGTCGCCCCAGCGGCCCGCATCGCGGATTCCAGCACCATCGCTCCCCCGCCGATGATGTCCACCCGCCCCGGATGCATGAAGGGTAGGGCGGCCCGTTCGGCCCGGGTCATCCCCAGCAGGGCGGTCGTCACCCGGGACACGTCCTCGAACGAGATCAACGACCCGTGCAGGACCACCGGGTCGTAGGCCGCGAGGTCCAGCGCCATCGCCGCCACGGTGGTGACGGTACCGGCCAGCCCAACGAAACTGGCCGCTCGCTCGAACGGGACGCTGTGCCCCGCGAGCGCAACGGCAGCATCGATATCCGCGCGCGCCGCCGCAATCTCGTCTGCCGTCGGCGGGTCACCGTGCAGATGCCGCTCGGTCATCCGCACACACCCGATGTCGACACTCGCTGACTCCTCGGGAGCACGTGAGCCGAGGACGAACTCGGTCGAGCCGCCACCACCACCCCCGCCGGCAGCCCCCGCACGGCCCCGGCGAAGGACAGCGCCGCCTCCTCCGTGCCGGTGATGACCTCCGGCACGACACCGATGTGCGCGTGCACGCCCTGCACGAATGCCTCGCGGTTGGACACATCGCGGCTTGCCGACGTCGCTACGAAGCGCGTGCGCTTCACTCCATGCCTGCCCAGCACATCCGCGTACTCGCCGAGAGCGGCGAACGTGCGCTCGAGCGCGGCCGGCGCGAACTCTCCCGTGCGGTCGACGCCTTCACCGAGTCGGACGATCCGCATGAGGCGCACCCGCTCGTCCAGCGATCCATCTGCGCGCACGTCGGCGATGAGTAGCCGGATTGCATTGGTGCCACAGTCGATTGCCGCGACAGGAACTCTCATTCGACTGGACCATCGGCGCACGAACTCGGCTGCCACCAAGGGGCGAGCGCAGCAAGTGCCTCGTCTCCCAGTGGGTTCACGCCTGGCCCTGCCGCCAGCGCATGACCGACGAGCACATGCAGGCACTTCACGCGGGAGGGCATGCCACCGGCACTGATGCCGTCAATCTCGTCGACATGATCGAGCGTGTCTCGTTCGCGAAGGTAGCTCTCGTGCGCTGCTCGGTATGCCTCGGCGAGTTCCGGCTCATCAGCGAGTCTGGCCTCCATACCGCGCATCAGACCGCTGCTCTCCAGCGTGCCGATCGCAGCAGCGGCCTTCGGGCATGTCAGGTAGTACAGCGTCGGGAACGGCGTTCCGTCGGGCAGGCGCGGCGACGTCATCACGACATCCGGATCGCCACAGGCGCAGCGGTGAGCGACGCGAACAGCACCACGAGGTGCACGGCCGAGTTGACGGGTGACCGCAGCGGTG
>JAPLBU010000352.1 GCA_026392575.1 Actinomycetota bacterium
CTCAGGACGCCTGCTGTCCTTCACCCTCGCGGCCACCGCCGTGGTGCTGGTCTGTCAGGCCGTCATCCCGCTGCAGGTGCACAACCTCCTGGAGGCCGGGGTCAAGGACCTGCCCGGAATTGCCATGCTGGTCGGGCTCGTCGTGCTCCAGTTGATCGCTGCCTACCTGTCGCATCTCGGTGCCGCCGACACGGCGAACGACTCCTCCTACCGTCTGCGGCTCCGCATCTTCGAGGCGCTTCTGCACACGAAGGTCCTTCGCCAGGAGGGGCTCGTGCGCTCGTCGGTCGTCAGCCGCCATACGAGCGATGTGGACCACATCGATGATGCGTTCGAACAGACGATCGGGCAGGGCATCCCCGGCGTCATCCGCGTCATCCAGAGTCTGATCCTGCTCACGTTCATTGACTGGCGTGCGGGGCTGGTGATGACCATTGCGGTCATCCTGTTCGTACTGATCCGCCGGCTCGTCGGCACGCAGCTGCTCGTCATCGACCGCGCCCGACTTGGCGCCAGCAGCCGCGTCGGCGAATCGGTGGACGAGGCGATCACCGCATCCCGACTCATCTCGGGGCTGCACCTGGAGTCGTGGGCTCAGGCCAGATTCCAGACCCGAGCCGAGCGGCTCCGCCTCACGACTCATGAGCAGGTTCACCGGGTGACGCAACTGTTCACCGGCGCGCAGGCCGCGGGCCTGGCCGGCCTCGTCGCTGTCGTCGTCTTCGGTCTGTTCATCGGAGGTGGCGGACTCGCCACCGTGGCAGCGGCGCTCCTGTACGTGGAAGGCGTGGTCCGTGGTCTGGAGGCGCTACCGGGCTGGATCCGCTCGCTGCAGATGGCTGTCGTGAGCCGGCGACGGATCGACCAGATCCTCGATCCGCGAGAGGAAGTGGACGAGGCCCCGATGATTCTCGGGTCGGCCATTGCCGATCGACTCACGAGCGCCATCATCGACGCCCCGGCGGGCAGCATCGTCGGCCTGGTCACCACACCAGGACTGGATCCGGATGCCGTCCTGACGGCGCTCTCTGCCGGACCGCACTCGGACAGCTGGCGGGTGACACTGGAGGGCCACGACATCCGGCGGCCCGGGGTGATGCCTGA
This sequence comes from Actinomycetota bacterium, assembly GCA_026392575.1. Classification (GTDB taxonomy): domain Bacteria; phylum Actinomycetota; class Actinomycetes; order S36-B12; family S36-B12; genus UBA10649. The sequence goes on from JAPLBU010000352.1 coordinate 1,105, forward strand.
AGTCCTGCACATCTCGGCGGATACGGTCGCCTTCAATGACAGCGTTGCCGCCCATCTGCGTGCCGCTGATGCGAATCTCGGTGTCGAAGACATCTCGCGGCTGCTCGATTCCGTCGGGCTCGGTCGCCTCGTTGACTCACCGCTCGGGCTGGAGCGGTCTCTCGGGCCCACGGGCGCGGCACTGAGCGGTCACGAGAGGCAGCGCCTCGCGTTGGCGCTGGGCCTGGCCGCTGAGCCGCGCGTCCTGCTCGTCGGGCCCATCATCGCCCTCTCCGATGCGGACGCAGCCATGCCGCTGCTCGCCACGCTGCGAGGTGCCAGCATGGGGCTATCGGTGGTCGCTGTTCGAAGCCCCGACATCGTCCCGGCGATGGATGCGATGCTCTTCGTATCCGAGGACGTGGTCGCGTTCGGATCCCACAGTGAACTGCTCGTGTCCACGCCCCCGTATGCGCGGCTGTGGGAGAAGCGGCTCGCCGTCGGCGGAGTGGATCTCGGCGTGCTGGGGCTGGAAGGTGTCGACGAGGATTCGCTCGAGGCGCGGCTCGTCACGGAGCGTTACGAATCGGGCGAGGCGATCTACCGTCAAGGCGAAGCCGCCGACCGTGTCGTCTTCATCATCTCGGGGCATGTCGAGATGGGCACGGAGGGTTCAGACGGGAAGCGGCGCCGCGTGGCTGTCCTCGGTCCGGGCAACCACTGCGGCGACTTGCGCCTGACCGTCGGGGAGGAACGCGCCGAAAGCGCCTATGCGATGGATGTCTGCATCGTGCGCTCGCTCAGTCGCGAGGCGGTGTCGGCCGGCCTCACTGGGCTGCTGGACCGCACGCCGACCGAGCGACGGATCGTCTCCAGTCTGCTCCGCACCGGTCCGGCTGACCTACCGGAGCTCACGACCCGACTCGATGACCTCACTGCCGACGACATCACCGGCGCCGTCGCGGCCCTCGAGCGCGATGGTGCGCTTCGCAGCTCGGACGGCCGCCTCTCCGTGGTGATGAAGAGGTCGAGCAGGAAGGGCGCGAGCGACCTGCTCGACCGCCTCGCGGGGCTGTAGCGGGTCGTTTCGCCGCCGCCGCTGAGGCGGATGGGTGGCAGCCAGGCCATGAAAGAAGCGAAGTCCCGGGACATCCGATGTGGATATTCCGGGACTTCGCTTCGGTGGGCGATACTGGAATCGAACCAGTGACCTCTTCCGTGTCAAGGAAGCGCGCTAGCCCCTGCGCCAATCGCCCGTGAGACTCGTGGAAGCCTACACCGACCGCGCCGGTGGTCCCGACGGCGGTCGGCGAGGCTGTCAGGTGGCGGAGTGCTCGTCGGCGTCCTCGTCGGCGTCGTGCGCGTCGATGCTCGCCTCGTTGATGCGGTTCAGGTTGGAGACGATCCCGCCGATGAGCGCGATCTGGGCCGTCTGCTCCGCCTGTCGAACCGCCTCGTGCGCCTGCGTGCGGCCAAGCGGGCCACTCGGATCGTCGGCGCTGATGTTGTCGGCCGCCATCGCCATCAGGTCCGCGAGCGGTGACATCGATGCGGGGGGCAGGGCGGCGTTCGAACGTCCGCCGGCGGAGCTGAGATCGGAAGCGATCGACAG
>JAPLBU010000226.1:0-824 GCA_026392575.1 Actinomycetota bacterium
CGCCGACAGGACCCGACCCCAGTTCGGGTCCTCCCCATGGATGGCGCACTTGAGGAGATTGCTGCGGGAGATCGCTCGTGCCACCAGCAGCGCCTCGGCCACATCCACGGCCCCGTCGACGGAGATCTCGATCTCCTTCGACGCCCCCTCGGCGTCAGCGATCAACTGCCGTGCGAGTTGGGCACATACCTGCGTCACTGCATCGGCGAACACGATCGGGTCCGGTGTGACACCCGATGCTCCGCTGGCGAGGAGCAGGACGGTGTCGTTGGTGCTCATGCAGCCATCGGAGTCGATGCGATCGAACGTCAGTCCGGTGCCCTCGCGCAACGCCTGATTGGCCTGGTCCTGATTGACGACGGCATCAGTCGTGATGACGACGAGCATGGTCGCCAGTGCGGGGGCAAGCATCCCCGCACCCTTCGCCATGCCGCCCACGGTGAACCCGTCGATCGTCACGCTCGCGACCTTGGGGACGGAGTCGGTGGTCATGATGGCGACGGAAGCTGCGGCTCCCCCATCCGCCGAGAGGGTGCGAACGCACTCGGCAATCCCGTCGAGGATCAGCGGCATCGGCAGCCGCTCGCCGATGAGACCCGTCGAGCACACGCCGACATCGCCTGGCCCGGTCTCGAACCCCGACGCGGTCAACACCTCTGCCACCCGCTCGGCCGTGTAGTGCGTATCGGCGAAACCAGCTGGGCCTGTGCAGGCATTTGCGCCGCCCGAGTTGAGGATCACTGCGCGCATCTCACCGTCGGCCACCGCCTGCTGGGACCAGATGACGGGAGCCGCCTTGAAACGGTTGCCGGTGAATACCCCGG
>JAPLBU010000226.1:853-4110 GCA_026392575.1 Actinomycetota bacterium
ATACCCCGGCGACCACCTCGAGGGGGCCGTCGTTCACCACGAGGGCGAGATCGGGCTTCCCCGAAGCCTTGATGCCAGCCGTGATCCCGCTCGCCCGGAAACCCTTGGCGCTGGTGACGGTCACGGGGCGACTCCGTTCGCTGACAGGCCTGCCGACTCCGGCAGCCCGAGGATGAGGTTGGCGTTCTGCAGGGCCTGCCCGGCCGCGCCCTTGCCGAGGTTGTCGATGGCACTGACGACCACGACCCGGCCAGCGTGCGGATCAACCGCGCACTGCAGGTGCACGGCATTGCTGCCGCTCACCGACGAGGTCTGCGGCCACTCGCCGGGGGCGAGCACATGCACGAATGGCTCGTCTGCGTAGGCCGCGACCAGGGCCGCGCGCACGGCGTCGGCATCTACACCGGGTGCTGCGAGCGCCGTGCACGTCGCGACAATCCCCCGCGGCATCGGTGCCAGCAGCGGCGTGAACGAGAGTCGGACATCCAAGCCCGAGGCGTCGGACAGCGACTGCTCCATCTCGGGGATGTGCTGGTGCACGCCCCCGACCTTGTATGCGGACATCGAGCCCATCACCTGCGTGGCCAGCAGTGCGTCAGACGGCTTACGCCCCGCACCTGAGGTCCCGGACGCGGCGACCACGACGACATCGCCTGGCTCCGCGAGCCCCGCCGCCAGCACGGGTGCCAGCGCCAGGGCAACCGAGGTTGCGTAACAGCCGGGGTTCGCGACCCGGCGCGCCTGCTGGATCACCGCGCGCTGGCCGGGCAGTTCCGGCAGCCCGTAGGTCCACGCGCCCGCGTGGGCACCTCCGTAGTAGTGCTGCCACGCGGCCGCGTCGCGGAGTCGGAAGTCGGCTCCGAGGTCTACCACCGGCAGTTCCGCTGGCAGCTGGGCGATCAGCGCGGCGGACTCCCCGTGGGGCAGGGCCAGGAAGACGATGTCGGCATCAGCCAGCGTGTCCGCGTCGGTCGCCACCAGCGTGCGGTCGGCGAGGCCGGTCAGGTTGGGGTGGACGGCCGACAGCCGCTCCCCCGCCCGTCCCCCGGCGGCCATCGCCGCGATCACGAAGTCGGGGTGCCCGGCCAGCAGCCGGAGCAGCTCACCGCCGGCATAACCGGATGCGCCGGCGACGGAGGCTCTCATCATGGCTGCAGTATACGCATACGCGCATATTGCCGCTAGCGCAGCGTGGCGCCCGTGGCCATGTTGGCCGCGTCGATGGCCGACTGCCGAGCAGCTGCCGTCTCCCCTGCTTCGAGCGTGCGATCGGGCGCCCGGAAGCGAAGGGCGAAGGCGAGCGAACGCTTGCCCTCCGGCACCTGCGGGCCCTCATACACATCGAAGAGTCGCACGGACTCGAGCAGGTCGCCAGCACCCTGCGCCAGGGCCGCCTGCACGGCCGCGACCGGGACAGACCGGTCGACAACGAGCGCAAGGTCCTCCTTGGCCAGCGGCTGAGTGCCGACGCTCGGCGCAGGTCGGACGTCGGGAGCCGCGTCGATGATCGCCTCGAGATCCAGCCACATCGCTGCGCTGCGCTCCGGCAGGCCGTACGCCTCGATGACGCGCGGATGCAGTTCGCCCGCAGCGCCGACGACCATGTCTGCGATGGTCAGGCTCGCACAGCGACCGGGATGGAAGGCCGCGTCAGCACCCGCGCTGGCGGCGAGCTCAACACCGCACGCGTCGCCCACGATGCGGGCGGCCTCGATGGCGTCGGACCACGCGGCCGGGCGCGCAGCGCCCCACCAGCCCTGCGGCTCGCGGCTACCGCTGATCAGCGCAGCGACGTGAATCGGCTGGTGCGGGAGCAGGTCGTTGAGACCAGACCACTCAGCATCACTCGGCCGACGGTGCACCGGCGGGCGAGCGGGTGCGGTGTCGGCGACATCGCCGAGGAAGACAGAGCCGATCTCGAACACGGCCAAGTCGGTGGTGCCGCGACCCGCATTGCGTCGGGCAACCGACAGCAGGCCCGGCAGCAGCGATGCACGCAGGAACGGCTGCTCCTCAGAGAGCGGGTTGGCCAGACGGGGGGCATGACGACGCGAATCATCCGCAGGCAGTTGCAGCGCATCGAGTTCAGCCGGTCCGACGAACGGGTAGGTCAGCACTTCGACGAGGCCACGCGATGCCAGCACCATGCCCACACGGCGGCGCATGCGCTGCTCCCGCGTGAGGCCGCGACCCAGCGGGGCGGCCGGCAGCGTCGACGGCAGCAGGTCGTAGCCGTTGAGTCGGATGACCTCCTCATCGAGGTCGATGGGATCGGTGAGGTCCGGACGCCAGGATGGTGCCGTGACGGCAAGGAGACCGGCAGCGGCCGTGATGACATCACAGCCGATCGCCGTCAGCAGTGACACCACGACGTCCTCGTCGATCAACATTCCGGCCACATCACCCGGCTCCGCAGCCGGCAGGGCGATCACGGTCGGCGTGACGGGGGTCTCGACGGCTGTCATGCCCACGTAGTGACCGCCACCGAACTCCAGCAGCAACTGAGCCGCACGCGCGGACGCATAGGGCGCGAGGTCTCGGTCGACACCGCGCTCGTTGCGGCGACCGGCTTCGCTCGACACCTTGTGACGACGACCGGCGCGCGCAATGACCTCGAGCACGAAGTGAGCAGCCTCGAGGGCGATGTTGGTGGTGGCATCGTCGATCTCCGAGTCGAGGCCGCCGATGACGCCGGCAAGCCCGATCACTCCGCGATCATCGCGGATGACGAGGTCGTCGATGCGCAGGGTCCGCTTGACGTGGTCGAGCGACTCGAACGGCTCACCGTCGGTCGCCCAGTCGGCACGCACGGTTCCGCGGAGCTTGTCCATGTCGTAGGCGTGCAGCGGCTGGCCGAGCTCGAGCATGACGTAGTTGGTCACGTCGACAGCAAGGGAGACAGGACGCATGCCACAGGCGACGAGGCGACGCTGCATCCACAGCGGGCTCGGTGCGGCCGGATCGAATCCAACGATCGTGCGCATGGTGAACAGGTCGCAGCCGGCGGCATCCTCGGTCGCGCACTCCTGCGGCTCTCGGTCGGCCAATGGCGCCGGCAGGTCGACGAGGGCAACACCCGGGTCGACGAAGTCGACGCCGTAGGCGATGGCCGCCTCGCGGGCGATGCCGCGGATGGACAGTGCATAGCCGCGATCGGGGGTGATGGCAATGTCGAGAACCTCATCGCCCACGCCGATGATGGGGGCCGCATCGTCGCCCGGCTCACCGGCGCCCACCGGCAGCACCATGATGCCGTC
>JAPLBU010000375.1 GCA_026392575.1 Actinomycetota bacterium
GCTGGCCGAGCTCACAGACTGGATGCAGGCGCACGAATACGAGTCGGTGGGCCAGCTGCGGGGGAGCGTCGCACAGCATGCGGTTAAGGACCCTGGGGCCTACGAGCGGGCCCAGTACCAGCGGGTGCTGTCCTCCTGGCAGCACTGAACCGAGGTCAGTGGCACAATCTCGGCATGCCCCCCATCGATCAGTACGTCCCTGACGCGGCCCGCTACGACGGGCGCATGCCCTACCGTCGATGTGGGCGCAGCGGCCTGTTGCTACCCGCTGTCTCCCTCGGCTTCTGGCACAACTTCGGCGACGACAAGCCGATCGAGACGCAGCGGGCGATCATGCGTCGGGCCTTCGACCTCGGTGTCACGCACTTCGATCTGGCCAACAACTACGGCCCGCCCTACGGCACCGCGGAGATCAACGCCGGGCGCATCCTGCGAGAGGACTTCGGCGGGCTGCGCGACGAACTGGTGATCTCGACCAAGGCCGGCTGGGACATGTGGTCAGGGCCCTACGGCGATCTCGCATCGCGCAAGCACCTGCTGGCCAGCCTCGACCAGAGCCTTGGCCGCCTCGGCCTCGACTATGTGGACGTCTTCTACAGCCATCGGCCCGACCCCGACACGCCGTTGGCCGAGACGATGGGTGCGCTGCACACGGCCGTCCAGCAGGGCAAGGCGCTTTACGCGGGCATCTCGTCCTACTCGCCGAGCCGGGCCCTCGAGGCCGCCCGCATCCTCGCCGATCTCGGCACGCCGCTGCTCATCCACCAGCCGTCGTACTCGATGCTCAACCGCTGGATCGAGGACGGTCTCCTCGACGCGCTCCAGGAGGTCGGCGCGGGCGCGATCACGTTCAGCCCGCTTGCGCAGGGGCTGCTCACCAACAGATACCTCGACGGGGTGCCGGCAGGATCGCGGGCATCGGAGGACAAGTCGCTCTTCCCGAGCATGCTGTCGGACGAGAACCTCGACCGCATCCGCGGCCTCGCGGCCATCGCGGCTCGACGGGGTCAGTCGCTGGCGCAGATGGCGGTGGCCTGGACGCTACGAGATGACCGGGTGACGACCACCCTGCTGGGTGCCAGCAGCGTGGCTCAGCTCGAGGAGACCGTGCAGGCGGTGCACAATCTCCAGTTCACCGATACCGAGCTCGCGGAGATCGACGAGTTCGCGATCAACGGCGACATCAACCTCTGGGCCGCCCAGTCCCTGATCCCATGAGGCGCGTCCTCCTGTCTGTCGCGGCCGTCGCCCTCGCGGCGGCATCCCTCGCGGCCTGCAGTTCCGACCCGGAAGCGACCGCTCCGTCGGCCTCCCCGAGCCCGACACCCACACCGACGCCGTCGTCCGTGGTGTGGGCGGGCGCGGTGTGCGTCGAGCGCGACAACCTGAAGGCGGCGGTCAGCGCATTGGGTCGCAACCTGTCGTACGACGTGACATCCGACCGATCCGCGATCGAGCAGATCGACCGGCAGTTGCGTCTGCAGGTGCTGTCGGTAGCCAATGCAGCAGATCAGCTGAGCACGGCTTTGCAGGGTGTGCCCGTCGACTTCGTCGCGGCGAACGATCTCGTCGTAACGGTGACAAAGGCGAAGGGCGACACGAGCGATGCCGTCACGCAGGTCACGACCAGTCTCGACGCAGCGATCTCGGCAGACAACATCCTGACCGGGGTGGCCGAGGCGGGCAAGGCGCTCGTGGCGGCGAAGGCGGCCTTCGAGGCCGGCCAGGTGCTCCTCTCGACGGTCGTCGACGCCACGTCGACAGCCTCCGGCGAACTGGGGGATGCGTTCGACGCTGCCCCCGAGTGCGTGGCGGCCGCCTCCTAGGAACCGGGCCGCTCGGCGAGCGGCCCGTCGTGGTCGAACCCGGCTCGGCGAGCGGCCCGTCGTGGTCGGTTCGACGGGGCTGGACTCAACCACAACGGGCCGCTCGGCGAGTACCGAGACGGGCTGGTGGCACTCACCTGAGGTGGGGATCGCCTAGCATCAACGTGTGCCGACGGTGGAGCTTCAGGGTGACGGGCTGGCCGTGCCGGTCGACATGTCGGCCGCGCGCGGCAGAGATCTCGACAGGACCCTTGTGCTCGGCGGCGGCGGGCTCTACTTCGTCGCCTGGCAGGTCGGCTACCTCCACGCCGCGAGCCAGGCCGGTATCGACCTGGGCAGTGCCGAGCGGGTGGTCGGCACGTCGGCCGGTTCGCTCGTGGCCACGGTGCTGTGCCACAACCGGCTGGGCTGGCTGCACACTCAAGTGTCCGCCCTCGGCCACTTCCCGGCGCTTCTCAACGCAATGGCGCCTGCCACGGGGCTTTCGCCCAGCCAGGATCGGGCGCTCATGCTCTTCGGGGGCGCGGGCGATGCGGATCCGGCGACGGTGCAGGCGATCGGCCGAGCTGCTCTGGCGGCGGCAACCCTGGACCCGACGCGCGTCCGCGCGAATCTGCGGATGATCGTGACCGCGCGTGCGTGGCCGAGTGCCGCTCTCCACACGACGTGTGTGGATGCGTACTCGGGCGAGCGTTGTGTCGTCACGCAGGAGTCGGGTGTTCGGCCCATCAACGCGGTGGCGGCGAGCAGCGCGGTCCCGGGGATCTTCCCGCCACAGCCCATCGGTGATCGTCGGTGCATGGACGGCGGCGTGAGCGGGACGGGGCTGCACCTCGACCTCGTTGCCGGCTCCCGACGGTCGGTGATCCTGTCCGTCTCGGACGGATCGACCGTGACCGAACCGCGGATGACCGCTCACCCCGGGAGCATCGAAACCGATTTGGCCGACCTCGCCGCGAGCGGAACGCGGATGTTTCTGCGCACACCCGTGGGCGTCGAGATCGCTGACCTGATGGACCCAACCGCTGTACCTCGTGCCCTGGCTGCGGGCGCGGAGCAGGCGCAGGGCGACCTCGATGAGCTGCGGGAGTTCTGGGCGTGAGCGAGGACGGGCTCGTGCGCTGTCCGTGGGGTGACTCGACTCCGGACTACCGCGCCTACCACGACACGGAGTGGGGGCGTCCTGTGCACGGGGACGTCGCGCTCTTCGAGCGCATCACCCTCGAGGCATTCCAGTCGGGTCTGTCATGGCTGACGATCCTGCGCAAGCGGGTCGCCTTTCGTTCCGCCTTCGCCGAGTTCGATGCCATCGAGGTGGCGCGGTTCGACGAGTCGGACGTCGAGCGACTCATGGCCGATGAGGCGATCGTGCGCAACCGCCGCAAGATCGAGGCAACGATCACCAATGCCCGCGCGCTCGTTGACCTGCACGCGGCGGGGGACACCCTCGACGCCTTGGTGTGGTCGTACGCTCCTGTGCGCCGTGGCAGACCGGAGACGATGGCGCAGGTGCCCGCCAGCACTCCTGAGTCCCTCGCACTCAGCAAGGCGTTGAAGGCAAAGGGTTTTGTGTTCGTCGGACCAACGACGATGTACGCCGCGATGCAGGCCTGCGGACTCGTCGACGATCACCTCGTCGACTGCCACGTAGTGTCCGCAGAAAGCTAGGCGGCGGCAGGTTCGGGTGTTGGTGGATCGTTACCGGGGTACGGATGCTCGGGGTCTCGTCCGGTGAGGTACTTGGCGACGCTGTAGACGGCTCCGGCGATCGGGACGGCGATCAGTGCGCCGACGATCCCCATGGCGATACTGCCCGCGGCAATGGCGGCGACGATCGCCAGCGGGTGCAGGCTCACGGCCTTGCCCATGACGAGCGGCTGCAGCACGTCACCGTCGAATGAGCCGACGAGGACGGTGAGGCCGATGACCAAGAGCGCCGTGAGCGGGCCCTTCTCCGCAAGAGCCACGATGGCCGCGAAGAAGGTGGCGACCGGCGCACCGATGACCGGGATGAAGGCTCCGATGAACACCACAGCGGCCAGCGCGGGAGCCAGCGGAACCCCCAGGATCGTGAGTCCGATGAAGACGAGCATCGCATCGGCGAACGCAACGATGACGATTCCGCGGGTGTAGCCCGAGATGGCATCCCAGGCGAGGTGCCCCGACGTGTTGATGGGCGTCTGGATCGGCTTCGGCATCCAGCTGATGATCCAGCCCCAGATCGTGGTCGGGGTCAGCAGGAAGAAGACAACGGCGTACATGAAGACCGAAGCCGCGACGACGAGCGTGCCGACCGAGCCGAGCGCGCCCGCGACATCGCCCAACAGCGTCCCCCCGAAGCCCTTTGCCCAGTTCTCGACATTGGTCAGCATGCTGCTGATGTTCGCGTCGCTCATGTGCAGGGGGCCGTCCTTCAGCCACGCCTCTACGTCGGTGAGGCCGGTCTGCAGCGAGATCAGCAGCTTCGGTCCCTCACCGATGGATGGACGGGGAAGATCACGTCGAGGATGTAGCCCGCCACCACTACCCCGGCGAGAACGATGAGGACGCGCCACGTGAGTCCTGAGACGAGTTTCAGCGTCCTGGGAATCCCATCGCCGGGATCCCCACCGGTCGGCGCGATGCTGCTCATGCGTCGAGATTATGCGCGGAGCGCTCCCCGATGTCGGGGACGGTGATCTCGTCGTCGGAGGCGCGGGCAACCAGGTAGGTCGAGTCCTCGAGGAACTTCACGGAGAAGAAGCCGCCGGGCGCCTGATAGACGCCGGCGTCGCCTGCGCCGAGCACGGCCTCGTCGATCTGGATGCAGCCGCTCACGACATAAGTCACGCAGCCCTTGCTGTAGCCGTGGGCGGGAACCACATCGCCGGAGCGGCCGTGGACGACGGTGAGCATCGCGCCGTCGGTGCGAAGCCGAGTCACCTCGGATCCCAGAACGTTCTTCTCCCATTCCAGGTCGGAGTGGGGGACAGGGGTGAATGCCGACATGTGCTGCTCCTCGATCGGGTGGTCAGTCGATACGGACAGAGCCGTGCGGGGTGGTGAACCACAGGGCGACGAGGCCGGGCTCCTCGGCCTCCACCCATTCGACGGTAATTCCATCTAGGGGGACTTCGTGATCTGTTCCGAGCCAGCCCGAGATCGCGTCCGGATCGCCGCACATCTCCACGCGCTCGAGAACGACCGAGCCGCCGGTCGACGGGTGGTCGGATGCCGGGCTGGACCACTGGACGAAGAAGGGCAGCTGGGCATCATCCATGACGTCGAGGACGCCGATCTGATGCCAGCACAGGTCGTGGCCGTCGGGGCGGATGCGGTGACCTGACCGGGCCTCGCGACCCAGACGCGTCTCCATCGGCGAGATGTCGTCGACGGACACGGCCCAGCTCATCCAGCCGCCGCCGTCTGCGGCCCGTTGGGCAACCGCACGGCCGAACGGGGCCTTGTCGGCAGCGGGGTGATCGAGTGCCGAGACGACCTCGATGTAGCAGCCGTTGGCGAGCGGCAGGATGAAGTTGCGGGTGCCGAACGAGGGGTGCCGACCCCCATCGACGAAGGTCGACCCGAGGTCGCTGCCGATGCGCTGAACGACATCGGCAAGCTCGGTCGTCGTGCAGGCGTAGGAGATGTGATCGAGCCGCATGGTTGCATCCTGCCCAATGCCCGATTCGGCCCTGCAGTTGCCCCCCGTATTCGCCCGGATGTGGGAGGCTCTAGGGCATGTCAGAGCCCGCAGCAGCCCCACTCTCCAAGCTCGACAAGAAGAAGTCGATCATCCTCGGACTGATCGGACTGGCCTTCATCGTCGTGATCTTCTGGAAGGTGATTCCGCAGATCGGCAGCTATGCGGATGCCTTCGACGCACTGAAGTCGATGACCGCCGCGGCGATGGTGCTGATCGGGGGGGCCGTCGTGCTCTACCTTGCGGCTTACGGCCTGCCGTTCATGGCGGCGGCACCGGGCCTTCGGTACTGGAAGTCCCAGTCGGTGAACCAGGCCGCCTTCGCGATCAGCAATGGCGTGCCGGGCGGCGGTGCCCTCGGGCTGGCCGTTCAGTTCGCGATGCTGACGTCCTACGGCGTCACGGCCACCGCATCTACTGCGGTCGGCATCTGGAGCACCTTCGTCACCCTGGGCCTGCCTATCCTCGGGGTGCTGGCCCTCGTCGTCGTCGGGACAGACGGCGGTGCCTACGTGCTGACCGGGCTGATCGGCCTGGCCGCACTGGTAGCGGCTGTGGTGGTCTTCGTCCTGATCATGCGGTCGGAGCCACTCGCCCAGAAGGTCGGGCGCCTCGGCAATCGGCTGATCAACCCGCTCCGCGGCCGGATCGGCGCGCTCAAGGATCTCGACCTGGTCGCTCCCCTCTCGAAGTTCCGCGGCGACATGTACGAGCTGCTGAAGCGTCGCTGGACGGCGATCACCGGTGCCCAACTGCTCGTTTCCGTGACCCAGTTCCTGGTGCTCTTCGTCTGCCTCCGCGGCGTGGAGGGCTGGAGTTCGGCCGGAACATCGATCGGCGTCGCCTTCGCCGCCTTCGCAATCAGCC